>DASUGW010000247.1:0-4823 GCA_036273805.1 Mycobacterium sp. | reverse complement strand
GCGTCCGCCGCCACCAACGTTCTGCGCGCCGCGGTAGTCACCGAATTCGGTGCGCCGCTTGAGGTTTCCGAACTGGCTCTGCCCGTACCCGGACCGGGTGAGGCGCTGGTGAAACTGGAGACCTCCGGCGTCTGCCACACCGACCTGCACGCCGCCCACGGCGACTGGCCGGTGAAGCCGACGCCTCCGTTCGTCCCGGGCCACGAGGGTTACGGCACCGTGGTGGCGCTGGGCCCCGAGGTCGACGATCTGGCCGTCGGCGACAAGGTCGGCAACGCTTGGTTGTGGTCGGCGTGCGGTCACTGCGAGTACTGCCGCACCGGTTGGGAGACGTTGTGCGAGAAACAGCAGAACGGTGGCTACAGCGTCAACGGCAGTTTCGGCACCTACATGCTGGTCAACGCCGCGTATGCAGCGCGAATCCCCGAGGGTGTCGATCCCGTCGAGGTGGCGCCGATCCTGTGCGCCGGGGTGACGGTCTACAAAGCCCTCAAAGTCACCGAGACGCGGCCCGGACAGTGGGTGGCCATCTCGGGCATCGGCGGGCTGGGCCACGTCGCGGTGCAATACGCACGGGCCATGGGCATGCGGGTGGTGGCCGTCGACATCGATGACACCAAACTGGCGCTGGCTGCGAAGCTCGGCGCGGAGGTGACGGTCAACGCCAAGACCTCCGACGTGGTCGCCGAGGTGCAGAAGGCCACGGGTGGGGCGCACGGCGTGTTGGTGACGGCGGTGCATCCGCAGGCGTTCGGCCAGGCGATCGGACTCGCTCGCCGCGGCGGGACGATCGTCTTCGTCGGGTTGCCACCGGGCGACTTCCCGGCGCCGATCTTCGACATCGTGCTCAAGGGTCTGACCATTCGCGGTTCCATCGTGGGCACCCGCCAGGACATGGCCGAGGCACTGGACTTCTACGCGCGCGGCCTGATCCACCCGACCGTGGAAACCACCACGCTGGAGAACATCAACGAGGTGTTCGGGCGGATGGGACGCGGCCAGATCGACGGCCGGGTGGTCATCGACTACCGGTAACACGTCCACCACGCCGCCGCCCCGGTACGTTGAACCCCGGGCGAGGCGTGAAGGAGAGGGCAGTTGGCCGATTTCGTAGCGGCAATCGACCAGGGCACCACCAGTACACGGGCGATGATCTTCGATCACGCCGGCCGCGAGGTCGCCCGCCACCAGCTCGAACACGAGCAGATCATGCCGCGGGCCGGGTGGGTCGAACACAACCCGGTGGAGATCTGGGAGCGCACCGGGTCGGTGCTGCAGACCGCACTGAACCAGTCCCGGCTTTCGGCGGCCGATCTCGCAGGTCTGGGAATCACGAATCAGCGTGAGACAGCACTGGTTTGGGACCGTAACACCGGACGTCCGTACTACAACGCCATCGTCTGGCAGGACACTCGCACCGATCGGATCGCCGCGACGCTCGACCGGGACGGCCGCGGGGACGTCATCCGGCGCAAAGCCGGACTGCCGCCGGCCACCTACTTCTCCGGCGGCAAGGTCCAGTGGATCCTGGAGAACGTCGACGGGGTCCGAGAGGCCGCCGAACGGGGCGACGCCATCTTCGGTACCTGCGACACCTGGGTGCTGTGGAACCTGACCGGCGGTCCACGTGGCGGTGTGCACATCACCGATGTCACCAATGCCAGCCGCACCATGCTGATGGACCTCGAGACGCTCGACTGGGACGATGAACTGTTGTCCTTCTTCACGATTCCGCGCCAGATGCTGCCGCAGATCGCACCGTCGTCGTCGCCGGAACCCTACGGCGTCACCCAGGCCGGCGGCCCGCTGGACGCCGAAGTCCCGCTGACCGGCATCCTCGGCGACCAGCAGGCCGCCATGGTGGGGCAGGTGTGCCTCAAAGCGGGTGAGGCCAAGAACACCTACGGCACAGGCAATTTCCTGCTGTTGAACACCGGCGAGAAGATCGTCCGCTCCGAGCACGGACTGCTGACCACCGTCTGCTACCAGTTCGCTGACGCCAAACCCGTTTACGCCCTTGAAGGTTCGATCGCAGTGACCGGTTCGGCGGTGCAGTGGCTGCGCGACCAGCTGGGCATCATCAGCGGTGCGGCACAAAGCGAGGCGCTGGCCCGCCAGGTCGACGACAACGGCGGGGTGTACTTCGTGCCGGCGTTCTCCGGCCTTTTCGCTCCCTACTGGCGTTCCGATGCCCGCGGCGCCATCGTGGGGCTGTCGCGGTTCAACACCAACGCGCATCTGGCGCGGGCCACTTTGGAGGCCATCTGTTATCAGAGCCGCGATGTGATGGAGGCGATGGAGGCCGACTCCGGTGTCCATCTGGAGGTGCTCAAGGTCGACGGCGGTATCACCGCCAACGAACTGTGCATGCAGATCCAGTCCGACGTACTCGGCGTCGACGTCGTCAAACCCGTCGTCGCCGAGACCACCGCGCTGGGTGCTGCCTACGCCGCGGGCCTGGCGACCGGTTTCTGGAATGACGCCGCAGAATTGCGCGCCAACTGGCAGGAAGGCCAGCGCTGGTCGCCCACCTGGTCGGCCGAACAACGCGAGACGGGGTATGCGGGCTGGCGCAAGGCCGTGACACGCACGCTGGACTGGGTCGACGTCTCATAAACTCGCGGCGGTGACGATCGGGTTGATCTGCGCCATCCCGCAGGAGCTGGCACATCTGCAAGAGGTGCTCGATACCGAACGGGTCACCGACGCCGCCCATACGCGGTTCGCCGAGGGGTACCTGGACGGACACCGGGTGGTGCTGGTGGGTGCCGGCATGGGCAAGGTCAACGCCGCCGTCGTGACGACATTGCTGGCCGACCGGTTCGGCTGTCGAGCGGTGGTGTTCTCCGGTGTGGCGGGCGGACTGGACCCCGGGCTGGCCATCGGCGACGTTGTGATCGCCGACCGCGTGGTGCAGTGCGATGCCGGCAGCATCGAGGATGAACGCCTGGCGGTGTACCAGGCCGGGCACGTGGTGTTCTTCAACCCCACCGACCGGCTCGGCTACGACGCCGACGCCGTGCTGCTGAACCGGGTCAAAGACCGGCTCGACGGTTTCGAGCTGCCGCCGTTGCTGCGCCATGCGGGTGGGCAGAACCGGCCCCCGCGCATCGTCTACGACACCGTGCTGACCGGCGACCAGTACCTGCACTGCGAGGTGACCCGGGCACGGCTGCACGCCGACCTCGGCGGCGCGGCCATCGAGATGGAGGGCGGCGCGGTGGCGCAGGCCTGCGAGAGCTTCGGGTTGCCGTGGCTGGTGATCAGGGCATTGTCGGATCTGGCGGGCCGGGAGTCGGTGCTCGATTTCACGGCATTCAGCGACGGGGTCGCCGCGGTTTCGGCCACGATCCTGCGGCACCTGCTGGCTGTCGTCTAGGCCGTGGCCCCAGCACCGGTTCGGTGCCGCGAGCGAGAATTCCGGCGGGTTTTGGCTCTGGTTACCGGGCCGACGCTGCGGAGGCGTTTTGACCTGCGCAGACCCGCACCGGTAAGCTCCACCGTTGGCGTGCGCGGCCCCTCGGGGTCGCTGATTCCCGGGTCAACGTCGGTCGCCGGGAAACGATTCAAGTCGCACGTACTGACCGGCAACCGATAACCCGAGAAGAAGAAGGTAAGCGCTGTGCCTACGTACACGCCGAAGGCGGGTGACACCACACGTGAGTGGTACGTCATCGACGCCCAGGACGTGGTGCTCGGCCGTCTTGCCGTCGCGGCAGCCAACCTGTTGCGCGGTAAGCACAAGCCGACGTTCACGCCCAACACCGACGGCGGTGACTTCGTCATCGTCATCAACGCCGAAAAGATCGCCCTGTCCGGCAACAAACTGACCAACAAGTTCGCTTACAGCCACTCGGGTTATCCCGGCGGTCTGCGCAAGCGCGCCATGGGTGAGCTGTTGGAGAAGCACCCGACCCGCGTCGTCGAGAACGCGATCGTCGGCATGTTGCCGCACAACAAGCTCGGCCGTCAGATCCAGAAGAAGTTGAAGGTGTACGCCGGCCAGGAGCATCCGCACGGTGCCCAGCAGCCGCAGGCCTACGAAATCAAGCAGGTGAGCCAGTGAGCGAGATCGAGACCACCGAAGAGCAGGTCGTCGAGGTGACCGAGGATGCGCCCGAGGCCGTCGAGGTCATCGAGGAGACGGTCGTGGAGACCGCTCCGCGCGAGCCGGTTTACATCGAGCGCCCGGTCCAGACCGTCGGCCGCCGCAAGGAAGCCGTGGTGCGGGTGCGCCTGGTTCCCGGCACCGGCAAGTTCGACCTGGACGGCCGCAGCCTGGAGAACTACTTCCCGAACAAGGTGCACCAGCAGCTCATCAAGGCTCCGCTGGTGACGGTGGACCGCGAAGGCACCTTCGACATCTTCGCCCACCTCGATGGTGGCGGTCCGTCCGGGCAGGCCGGCGCGCTGCGCCTGGCAATCGCCCGGGCGCTGATCGTGGTGTCGCCCGAGGATCGTCCGGCATTGAAGAAGGCCGGATTCCTCACTCGTGACCCGCGTGCCACCGAGCGCAAGAAGTACGGCCTCAAGAAGGCCCGTAAGGCGCCTCAGTACAGCAAGCGCTGATCGGTTTTTTCGTCGGGGCGGGCGTGTCACACTTTCAGACACGTCCGCCTTCGGCGTTTCATGGACTGCCGTATAGGACGTTTTTGGAGGGGTTTGCGTGGGTCGACTGTTCGGTACCGATGGTGTCCGGGGTCTCGCCAACCGCGACCTGACTCCGGAGCTGGCGGTGGCGCTCGGCTCCGCCGCCGCTCGTCGGCTGGCCCTGTCCCCGTTGTCCGCGCCGGGGCGGCGCCGGATCGCCGTTGTCGGGCGTG
>DASUGW010000246.1:0-4564 GCA_036273805.1 Mycobacterium sp. | reverse complement strand
GGCATCCGCACCATCCAGTACCTGTTCATCGACCTGTTCACCGGCCGGTTCCCGTGGGGCGAATTCGTCCGTCAGGGCGCCTTCATGGCCGGGACATCTGTGGTGCCGACGGTTCTGGTGGCACTCCCGATCGGCGTGACGTTGTCGATCCAGTTCGCGCTGCTGGCCGGGCAGGTCGGCGCCACGTCCCTGGCGGGTGCGGCCAGCGGGCTCGCGGTCATCCGCCAGGCCGCCTCGCTGGTCTCCGCCGTGCTGATGGCCGCCGCCGTCGGGTCCGCCATCACCGCCGATCTCGGCTCCCGCAAGATGCGCGACGAGATCGACGCCATGGAAGTCATGGGTGTCTCCGTGCTACGCCGTCTGGTGGTGCCGCGATTCGCCGCCGCGATCATGATCGGTGTCGCGCTCACCGGCGTAGTGGCCTTCGTCGGCTTCCTGGCCAGCTACCTGTTCAACGTCTACTTCCAGAACGGCGCGCCCGGCAGCTTCGTCGCCACCTTCGCGTCCTTCACCACCACCGGCGACATGATCGTGGCGCTGATCAAGGCCGTCATCTTCGGCGCGATCGTGGCCGTCGTCTCTGCACAAAAGGGTCTGTCCACCCAGGGTGGCCCGACGGGTGTCGCGAACTCGGTGAACGCCGCGGTGGTCGAGTCGATCCTGATCCTGATGATCGTGAACGTGGCGGTGAGTCAGCTCTACAACATGCTCTTCCCGCGGACTGGGCTGTGACATGACCACATCGACGTACAGTCCCTTCTCCGGCCGGCTGTCCCGGCTGGGTGAGCGGATCAGCACGCCGATCATGCGGCTGGGTCACATGCTGGTGTTCTTCGCCCGGGCAATGCTGTCCGTCCCCATCGCGCTCAAGCAGTACCGCAAAGAGTTCGTTCGATTGTTGTCCGACATCGCCTGGGGCAACGGGTCACTGGTGGTCGGTGGCGGCACGGCCGGCGTCGCGATCGTGCTGGGCATCACCGTCGGCGCGCTGGTGGGCATCGAGGGCTACAACTTCTTGAACCTGCTCGGCCTCGGTCCGGCGACCGGCATCATCTCGTCGCTGGTGAACACGCGAGAACTCGCACCGATCGCGGCCTCGCTGGCGTTCGCGACCCAGGCCGGCTGCCGGTTCACCGCGCAACTGGGCGCCATGCGCATCTCCGAGGAGATCGACGCCCTGGAATCCCTGGGCATCAGACCCATCGCCTATCTCGTCAGCACCCGTCTGCTGGCGTCGATCATTGCCGTGATCCCGCTGTACGTGGCCTGCCTGGCGGTCAGCTATCTGACCACCCAACTGGTGGTTGCGGCCATCAGCGGCGGGTCCTCGGGTTCGTATCTGCACTACTTCACGCTGATGCTGTCCGGCAGGGACATCCTCTACTCGGTCCTCAAGACGGTGATCTTCGTCTGGCTGGCATCCACCGTGCAGTGTTTCTACGGCTTCTACGCCACCGGCGGTCCCGAGGGCGTGGGCGTGGCCGCCGGGCACGCGATGCGCGCCAGCATCACCGTCATCGTGATCGTCAACATGCTGCTCACCATGGCGCTGTGGAGCGTCGACGCCGGCGCGAGGTTCGGTGGCTGATGGGCAACACGTTCGAGATGGACGGGCGCGGCCCGAGCAACCGCCAGCTGCTGCTGGCCGGAGTCGGCGTGCTGGTGGTTCTCGCAATGGTCACCGCAGTGCTCCTGGCCAAGTCGACCGGGCGGCTCGAACCCTACGTCCGAGTGGTGGCCGACCTGGTCAACGTCGGTGACGGGCTGCCGCAGAAATCCGACGTGAAGTATCACGGCCTGCTCGTGGGCTCGGTCGACAACGTCGTGCCGGCCGCGCATGGCAACCCGAACTTCGTGCACATCAATCTGCAACCGCAGTACGCCAAGTCGATCCCGGCAAGCGTCACCGCCCGGGTCGTGCCCAGCAATATCTTCGCGGTGTCGTCGGTACAGCTCGTCGACCCCGGCAAGGGATCCGCCACGAGCCCGATCCAAGAGGGCACGCACATCGCCGAGGACGAGCAGCTGCCGACGGTGGTGTTCCAGACGACCATCAGCAAGCTGCGCGACATCCTCGCGGCGACGGGTCGCGGTCGTGAGGACAACACTGTCGGTCTGCTCGCGGCCGTTCAGGCGGCCACCCAGAACCGCCGGCAGAAGCTGCTCACCAGCGGTGCCCAACTCAACCGCGCGCTCGACGAGCTGGACAAGATCGTCGCCACCGACCCGTCGGGGCCCACCACGTTGTCGACGCTGATCGACGCCACCCAAGGGCTGCAGGAGACGGCACCAGAACTGATCGAGACGCTGCATCAGGCCGTGCGGCCCATGCAGACGCTGGTCGAACAGCGCGGCCAACTGCAGTCGCTGTTATCCGCAGGGCTGCACACCGTGGGCACCACCCACACGTCGTTCGCGAATCACAGCGATCAATTGGTCACCATCACCGGTCAACTGACGCCGGTGATGGGCGTGCTGGCCAAGACCTCGCCCAATTTCGTCCCGGCCTTCGTCAAGCTGAACGAGCTCTCCAAGAAGTTCTTCGACGAGGTGTGGCTGCCGGAAACCGACACCGCCAATTTCCGGATCAATGTGTCGCTCACACCCAGCTACACCTACTCACGTGCGGACTGCCCGCAATACGGCGAGCTGAAAGCCCCCAGCTGCTTCACCGCGCCGCTCATCCCGGTCCGGCCGGACCTGCCCGAGACGCTGATGCCGCAGAACTACCAGCCACCCAAGGACCTTGCTCCACCCCGCGGCGCCGTCGTCGGTCCGGACGGCAACCTCATCGCCGTCGGGCCGCCGCTGATCAATCCGCAGGGTCCGAATCTGGTGGACCCGAATCCGCCACTGCCGCCGGGCTTCACGCCGGCCCCGCCGGTACCCGACTCGGCCAACCCCGCGTTCGCACCGGGCCCCTTCCCTGAGCCGACGCACTCGCCCGTGGCACCGGTGGCGCCCAAGCCTGGCGACACACCGCCACCTGCACCTGCACCTGCACCCGCACCCGCACCAGGATTCCCGGCCGAGGCAGCACCGGCCGGCTACGTCGGCGGCAATGTCGGATCGGCCGCCTCCGGCGGCAACGTCGGCCCCGTCGGGAGCCCCGCCGAACGCGCCGCGATCAGCATCATCACCGGACAACCGGCCAGCCCCGCCACGCAGCTGTTGATAGGCCCGGTCGTACGGGGAATGACGGTGGATCTGGCTGGGCGGCAATCATGAGGAGGCGAGCATGACGAAGCAGCGCACCGCGGCCATCGGGCTGGCGATCTTCATGGTCGTCGCGCTCACGCTGACGTACCTCATCTACGCGACCCTGCGCCGGGACGTCGGCGGCAAGACCGCGCCGTATGCCGCCGTCTTCTCCGACGTGTTCGGTCTGCGGGAGGGCGACGACGTCCGCATGGCCGGCGTCCGGGTCGGCCGGGTCGAGCGCATCGACCTGCAACCGGACAACACCGCCAAGGTGTCGTTCGTGGTGCAGACCGATCAGAAGGTGCTGGGGACCACCGTGGCCTCGGTGACCTATCAGAACATCGTCGGTCAGCGTTATCTCGGCCTCACACTCGGCAAGGTCGGCGACCCCAAGCCGCTGCCCGCGGGCAGTGTCATCCCGATCGAACGCACCGACCCGTCGTTCGATGTCGGATATCTGCTCAACGGTTACGAACCGTTGTTCAGCGTGCTCAACGTCAAGGCCGCCGACGACCTGACGCAGGGCGTCATCCAATCGCTGCAGGGCGACACCCGCTCCATCACGACCCTGGTGGACCAAACTTCTAAACTCACCGAATCGGTCGCCGGACGCGATGAAGCGCTCGGCGGTGTGATCGACAATCTGAACACCTTGTTCGGGACGCTGGCCAAGCACAACGACAACCTCGATCATGTCATCACCAACACCAAGCAGACGATTTCGACGTTCGACTCCCGGCGACCGGAGCTCATCGATTCGATGGGCTCCATCTCACGGGTGGTCAAGCAGCTGTCGGCGATCAGCGACGAGGTCTACCCGTCGCTGAACGAATTGGTCACGCGCCAACCAGGTTTCGCCCAGCACATGGTTTCGATCGAACCGCAGCTGGCATTCACCGGGGCCAATCTGCCGTTGATGCTCAAGGGCTTGGCCCGGCTGTCCGGCGAGGGTGCATTCACCCAGGTGTACGGCTGCGACCTGAACTTGACCGCCTTCTTCCCCGGTCTCAACGACGTGGTCCCGATCATCGTCAACGCAGCCACCCCGGGCAACAAGGCGCAGCACTCCCCACGGTGTAGGAACATGGCCAATGGCTGATCAAGAGACCACCCGCAAGCGCCCGCTCGAGGAGTTCAACAAGACGGTGTTGGGCCTCATCGCCCTCGTCGTGGTGGCGGCGCTGGTCGCCACGCTGCTGTTGTTCAAGGCCTTCAGCCCCGGCTACAAGACCTACACCGCACAGTTCGCGCAAGCCGCCGCGTTGCAGGTGGGCAACCAGATCACCGTCGCCGGCATCGAGGTCGGCAGGGTGCAAGCCATGAGGCTGGCCGGCGATCACGTCGACGTCGACATGAACGTCAA
>DASUGW010000245.1:0-16194 GCA_036273805.1 Mycobacterium sp. | reverse complement strand
ACCAACAGCGGCTCGACCGCGTCGTCCACCGGATCGACCTCGCCATCAAGCGACTCGGCACCGTCGTCCACCGCCGGTAGCTCGTCGTCGGCAAGCGCTGGTAGCTCTTCGTCGGCAAGCGCCGGTAAGCACGGCAAGCGCCCGGCGGCCAAGCACGCCGCGAGTTCCTCTGCCTCGTAAGGCCGGAACCCGAGCACAAAGCGGGCCCCCTTCCACCGGAAGGGGGCCCGTTTCACGTTTAACCGGCCCTGCGAACGAGCACTGCGCGTGGCCGCGCGCTCAACGTCCTACCGGTACCCGCTGCGCATCGGCACGGTCCAAATCTGCCAGGTCGATGCCCTTGGTCTCCCGCGCACATAACACCGCCACGATCGTCACCACACACGCGAGGGCCAGGTAGATCGCGATGGGCACCGACGACTTGTACACGCTGAGCAATCTCACGGCGATGATGGGTGCCAGCGATCCCGCGAAGATTGCGGTCACTTGATAGCCAAGTGACACACCGGAATACCGCATCCGGGTCGGGAACATCTCCGCCATCATCGCCGGCTGCGGCGCGTACATCATGGCGTGGAACACCAGGCCGATGACGACCGCCGACATGATGACGCCATAGTGCTTGCTGTCCATCATCGGGAAGGCGAAGAAGCCCCATGTAGCCGTCAGTATCGCGCCGAACAGGTACACCGGCCGCCGACCGAAGCGGTCCGAGAGCCGGCCAACCGTCGGAATCGCCAGGAAGTGCACGGCGTGGGCGACCAACAGGTACCACAGTATCGACGAAGTACTCACGCCCGCATGCACTTTCAGATACGTGATGGAGAACGTGACGACCAGGTAGTACATGATGTTCTCGGCGAACCGCATCCCCATCGCGGTGAAAACACCGCGAGGGTAGAGCTTGAGCACCTCCACCACACTCAGCGACGAGGACTTGAATTCCTCTGCCTCCCGCTGAGCTTCAACGAAAATGGGGGCGTCGGAGACCTTTGTGCGGACGTAATAGCCGATCAACACCACCACTGCCGAGAGCCAGAACGCCACCCGCCAGCCCCAGGACAGGAACGCAGCGTCGGGAAGCACACCCGTCAGCGCCAGCAGGACGACCGTCGCGAGCATATTGCCGACCGGCACGCCGGCCTGGGGCCAACTGGCCCAGAACCCGCGGGTCGGGTTGGGGCTGTGCTCGGCCACCAGCAGCACCGCGCCGCCCCACTCACCACCGACGGCAAAGCCCTGCAGAAAGCGCAGCACCACCAGCAGCGCCGGTGCCCAGTAACCGATCTGGGCAAACGTCGGCAGGCACCCCATCAGGAACGTCGCGGCACCGACGAGCAATAGCGAGAACTGCAGCAGCTTCTTGCGGCCGTGTTTATCGCCGTAGTGCCCGAAGACCACCCCGCCGAGAGGCCGGGCGACGAAGCCGACGGCGTAGGTGACGAACGCGGCAAGAATGGCGTCGAGGTCACTGCCGGTCTGCGCGAAGAACACCTTGCTGAACACCAGGGTGGCCGCGGTGCCGTACAGAAAGAACTCGTACCACTCCACCACTGTGCCCGCCATCGATGCGACCACGACACGGCGCAGTCCTGTTGAGATCGGCGTGCTCACGGGCGACTCCTTTGCGCTAACCCAGTTCCCGTGAGCATCTTGGCATCCGGGTCAGCGGTTTGGGCAGGAAGTCAGAGCCAGGTATCCGGCGTGGTCGCCGTCAAGAACGCCTCGAGATCGTCGCGCCACTGCGCCGGGGTGTTCTTGTCGGGTTCGATCCCGGTGTACTCGCCGCGATAGAACAGCAGCGGGCGGGGCTTGCGCCTGGGTACCTCGGACAGCGAATGCACCGCGCCGAATACGACGAAATGGTCACCTCCGTCGTGCACCGACGCCACTTTGCAGTCGATATGCGCGAGCACGCCGTCGATCACCGGCGACCCGAGTTCTGATGGACGCCAATCGATTCCGGCGAATTTGTCCGCAGCCTTCGAACCGAACTGGGCCGACACGTCCCGCTGCGTCTCATGGAGCATGTTGACACAGAAGTTGCCGCTGGCCTCGATGGCCTGCCAGGCCCGTGAGTGCTTGGTCGGGCAGAACAGCACCAGCGGCGGGTCCAGTGACAGCGCCGCGAAGGACTGGCAGGCGAAGCCGATCGGCACGTCGTCGTGCATTGTCGTGATGACCGTGACGCCGGTGCAGAACTGCCCCAGCACGTTACGGAAGGTGCGCGGATCGATCGGTGAGCCAGCTGCCATCGGATTCTCCTCGCGCAAGCCTATTCGGTGTGCCGCCTACTTGAACCCGACGCTGAAGTCGTGGCCCCAAAGGCTGACCCCGACACTCTCCCGGGCGATCCAGCTCTCGTCTTCGACTTCGAGTCCCTCACAACCGAATTCCATGTCGAACCCACCCGGGGTCTTCATGTAGAAGGAGAGCATCTTGTCGTTGATGTGCCGGCCCAGCGTCGCCGACATCTTCACCTTGCGACGCAGCGCCCGGTCCAGGCACAGGCCGACGTCGTCGGAGTTTTCCACCTCGACCATGAGGTGCACGATGCCGGTCGGATTGGGCATGGGCATGAAGGCCAGCGCGTGGTGGCGCGGGTTGCAGCCGTAGAAGCGCAGCCAGACCGGGTCTCCGTCAGCGGGACGGCCGACGATCTGCGGGGGCAGGCTCATCGAGTCGCGCAGCCGGAAGCCCAGCACGTCTTGGTAGAACGCCTGCGCAGCGGCGTCGTCGTTGCAGGTCAGCACCACGTGCCCTAGGCCCTGCTCAGCGGTGACAAACTTATGGCCGTACGGGCTGACGAACCGGCGGCCCAGGTACTGCGCACCGTGGAACGCCTCCAGCACGTTGCCCGCGGGATCGGAGAATCGGATCAATCCCTCGACGCGGCGCTCCGTCTTCTCCTCGCGGGTGCCCTCGACGAAGTCCACACCTGCCTTGGCCAGTGTCTCGCGCAGGCCCTGCAGCGCGGGAGCGTCGGCGACCTCCCAGCCGGAGATCAACAGCCGGTCCTGCTCACCGGGCACGATCACCAGACGCGCCGCGAAATCGTCCATACGCAGGTACAACGCGCCCGGGATGGCACCCTCGCCCTCCACCATGCCGAGGACCTTCAGGCCGAATTCGCGCCAGGCCGCCACGTCGGTGGCCTCGATGCGCATGTAGCCCAGCGCCTTGATGGTCATCGCAGTCTCCGTTCTTCGCGCAAGCGCTCAATCACTAGCCGGCCAGAAAATCAACGGTCAGCTTGTTGAATTCGTCGAACTTCTCCAACTGCGCCCAGTGACCGCACTGACCGAACACGTGCAGCTGCACGCGCGGAATCTGCTTGACTGCCACCAGCGCGCCGTCCAGCGGATTGACCCGGTCTTCACGGCCCCAGATCAGCAGCACCGGCTGGCGCAACTTGTACACGTCGCGCCACATCATGCCGAGCTCGAAGTCGGCACCGGCGAACGACTTGCCCATGGCGCGGGCGGCGGCCAGCGACTCGGGCTGGCTCGCGATGGCGAACCGTTCCTCGACGAGCTCCGGGGTCACCAGCTTCTGGTCGAAGACCATGATGCGCAGGAACTTCTCCATGTTCTCGCGCGTGGGGTGGGCGGTGAACTTGCCGAGCAGCTTCACACCCTCGGTCGGGTCCGGCGCGAACAGGTTGACGCTCAGGCCACCGGGGCCCATCAGCACCAGCCGACCGGCCCGCTTCGGGTTGTCCAGCGCAAAGCGCACCGCGGTGCCGCCGCCGAGCGAATTGCCGACCAGCGCAGCGCGTTCGATACCGAGGTGGTCGAACAACCCCAGCAGCGCGTTGGCGCTGTACCGGTTGTATTGCTCGTGCTCCTCGTGCTTGTCGGAGTGCCCGTAACCGGGCTGATCGACGGCCAGCACGTGGAACTTCTCCGCGAGTACCGCGATGTTCTTGGAGAAGTTCGACCAGCTGGACGCGCCCGGGCCGCCGCCGTGCAACAGCACCACCGTCTCCGCGGCCGGATCGCCGGCCTCGTGGTAGTGCAGCCGCATGTTATCGGCCACTTGGGCATAGCGAGACGTGGATTCGAAGGTGATCTCTTGTGTAACAGTCATTTTCGTACTGATCAGACCATCGTGTCCTGCGGCGGCAGACCGAATGCCTCATTGCCGAAGATCAAGTACGCCCGCTCGGGGTCATTGGCGGCGTGCACGCGCCCCGCGTGAGCGTCACGCCAGAACCGTTGCACCGGTGCGTCACTGGCCAGCGCAGTGGCGCCGGATGCCTCAAACAGCCGATCGATGGACGCGATCGCGCGACCGGTGGCCCGCACCTGGTCGCGGCGGGCCTTGGCACGCAGCTCGAACGGAATTTCCTTACCGGCGGTGAGCAGCGCGTACTCGTCACCGACATTTCCGATCAGCTGACGCCACGCGGCGTCGATGTCGCTGGCCGCCTCGGCGATGCGGATCTTGGCGAACGGATCGTCCTTGGCCTTCTCGCCGGCGAATGCGGCCCGAACACGCTTGCCCTGGTGCTCGACGTGAGCGTCATAGGCGCCGTAGGCCATACCGACGATGGGCGTCGAAATGGTGGTGGGATGGATTGTGCCCCAGGGCATCTTGTACACCGGCGCGGTGTTGTTGACCAAGCCACCGGCAGTGTGGTCGTTCATCTGCTTGTAGGACAGGAAGCGGTGCCGCGGCACGAACACGTCTTTGACGACGACGGTGTTGGAGCCGGTGCCCTTCAGGCCGACGACGTGCCAGACGTCATCGATGGTGTAGTCGGTGCGCGGGATCAGGAAGCTGCCGAAATCCACCGGCTTGCCGTCCTTGATCACCGGACCGCCGAGGAAGGCCCACGTGGCGTGGTCGCAGCCGGATGACCAGTTCCAGGCCCCGTTGACGATGTATCCGTCGCCGGACTCGGTCACAACGCCGGCGCCCATCGGGGCGTACGAGGACGAGATACGGACGGTGGGATCCTCGCCCCACACCTCGTCCTGCGCGGCCTGGTCGAACTGGGCCAGGTGCCAGTTGTGGATGCCGAGGATGCCGGCCACCCACCCGGTGGAGCCGCAGGCGCTGGCCAGACGGCGCACAGCCTCGTAGAAGATCGTCGGGTCACACTGCAGGCCGCCCCACTGCTCCGGCTGGATCAGCTTGAAAAAGCCCACCTCGTCGAGAGCCTTGATGTTCTCGTCGGGAAGGCGGCGCAGATCCTCGGTCGCCTGAGCACGCTCGCGCAGCGCAGGAAGCAGTTCATCGATCCCCGCCAGGACCGACTGCGCGTCGCGTTGTTGAATGGACGTCACTGCATTGCCTCCCGAGGGTGCCGGCCCAACTGGGCCGATGGCTTGAACTGACGGCTTGGATAAGCGCTAGCCAAAGACTAGAACACGTTACGATTTGTGTCGAGTACGGGGTTCGTATGGGGCTGTTACCAGCACAGTCGTATTTCTGTAACATGTTCTAGTTATCGCTGTGGTTAGCTCATAAGCAGCGGCGCCGGAAAACGTCTGACAATAGGGAGCAACGGTGACGGACGAGCCACTTGGCAGCCACGTGCTCGAACTGCAGGTGGCTGAGGTGATCACCGAAACCGATGACGCCCGCTCGCTGGTGTTCCGTATTCCCGATGGATCGGATGCCGCCAGTGGTTCCGCGATCTCCACCGACAAGCTGCGCTACTCCCCCGGCCAGTTCCTGACGCTGCGGGTGCCCAGCGACCGCACCGGCTCGGTGGCTCGCTGCTACTCGCTGTGCAGTTCGCCCTACACCGACGATGCGCTGGCCGTCACCGTCAAACGCACCGTCGACGGCTACGCCTCGAACTGGCTGTGCGACAACGCTCACCCCGGGATGAAGATTCACGTCCTGGCGCCGTCGGGCACCTTCGTACCGAAGGACCTTGACACGGATTTCCTGCTGATGGCCGCCGGCAGCGGGATCACGCCCATGATGGCGATCTGTAAATCGGCCCTGTCGCAGGGCAGCGGCCAGGTCACCCTGCTCTATGCGAACCGCGACGAGAAGTCGGTGATCTTCGCCGCGGCCCTGCGTGAGTTGGCGGCCAAATACCCCGACCGGTTCTCGGTGCTGCACTGGCTCGAATCGGTACAGGGGTTGCCGAGCACGACTGCACTGGCCCGGCTGGCCACACCGTTCACCGGGCGCCAGGTATTCATCTGCGGGCCCGGGCCCTTCATGGCGGCGGCCCGAGAAGCTCTGGAGTCACTCGACGTACCCGCCGAACAGATTCATATCGAGGTGTTCAAGTCACTGGACTCCGACCCCTTCAAGGCCATCGTCCTCGAAGAGACCAGCGACGATGACGAGGAACCCGCCACCGCGGTGGTCACCATCGACGGGCAGACCCAGGAACTGAGTTGGCCCCGCAACGCAAAGCTGCTCGACGTGCTGCTGGCCAAGGGAGTCGATGCGCCCTTCTCCTGCCGCGAGGGCCACTGCGGAGCGTGCGCGGTGTTGATGAAGAGCGGCGACGTCGACATGGAAGTCAATGACGTGCTCGAGCCATCCGATCTCGAGGAAGGCCTGATCCTTGCGTGTCAGGCACACCCGAGGTCCGATTCTGTCGAAGTCAACTACGACGAATAGCGGACGGATATTTTCATACCGATGAACCGGCTAACCGCAGTTCCTGCCGCCCTGCTGATCGCCGCGCTGGCACACCCGGCCGCCGCCGTGGCCGCATCGAATTCCCGCACCACCTCGGTGCCGGTCGATGGGGCGACACAGATAGAAATGCATGTCACGGCCAATTGCGTGACTGCCGAAGGCCGGTGCACCTTCAACACGCAGGCCAACCTGCTGACCCCAGACGGTCCGGCCACCTTCCCGGGTGATGTGTGGGCCCGCCAAACCATCACACTGCGCAGCTCGGACCGCAATGTGTGGCAGGACGCACAGTACAGCGCGCCGTCGGGCATGCCGCCGGAAACCAAGGGCGCCAATCACGACAACGTGTTGTCGAAGGCGTTCAAAGCGGTCAACGACGTCCAGATCTCCGTCACCTACTTCGGCGGCGGACCGCTCGAGCGATTCCAGGTCGACGGCAGTTCTGCGCCCATCGACTGGACCAGCGGAGCCCCTGCGACGGGCTCGGACTTCATTGCCTGTTCGCAGATCCAGGTGGTCTACGGCCCGGTCAACCTCATGACGCCGAGCGCCTGCGCGAAGACCACCTTTAGCTGATCTGACTCACCTCCGAATCGGGGGTGTCCGCGTGCGGATTGGGCTGGTCCGGAGGGTCAGCGGGGCAAACCGAGGAGGCGCTCGCCGGCCAGCGTGAGCAGAATCTGCTCGGAGCCGCCCGCGATGGTCAGGCACCGTGTGTTGAGGAACTCGTGCACGAGCGGGCCGAAAACCTGGCCTGCCCCCTCCGACAGTTCCATCCGGAACTCGGCCAGATCTTGGCGGTAGCGCACGCCGATCAGCTTGCGGGCACTGGCTTGCGGGCCGGGATCGGCACCGCTGACCGCCAGCTGTGCGATCCGCTGGTCCAGCAGCGAGCCCACCTGAGCCGTCACGATCAGTTGTCCGAGGCGATCCTGTCCCGCCACATCGAGGCCGACTTCGCTCACGCGCTTGAGCAGTTCCTCCATCGGATTGCCCAGCGCGGTGCCCTGCGCCATCGCGACACGTTCGTTGGCCAACGTGGTGCGCGCCAGCCGCCAGCCGTCGTCGACGTTACCGACCACCATCTCGTCGGGCACGAATACGTCATCGAAGAAGACCTCGTTGAACAGCTCGTCGCCGGTGATCTCACGCAGTGGCCGCACCAGGATGCCGGGCGACGTCATATCGATCAGGAAGTACGTGATGCCTTTATGTTTGGGCGCATCGGGATTCGTGCGGGCCAGGCAGACGCCCCAGTGCGCCTTCTGCGCGGCCGAGGTCCAGACCTTCTGCCCGGTCAGCTTCCAACCACCCTCGGCGCGTACAGCTTTCATGCGCAACGCCGCCAGGTCCGAACCGGCACCGGGCTCAGAGAACAGCTGACACCAGATCAGTTCGCCACTGAGGGTGGGCGGGACGAACCGTTGCACCTGCTCCGGGCTGCCGTGCTCGAGGACCGTCGGGGCGGCCCACCACCCGATCACCAGATCCGGCCGATTCACTCCGGCTTTGGCCAGCTCCTGATCGATCAGCAACTGCTCTGCAGGAGAAGCGTTGCGACCGTAGGGCTTTGGCCAATGCGGGGCCTGCAGCCCGGCGGCGGCGAGCGCGGGCTGACGCTGGTCGGCGGGCAGGGCTGCCACCTCGGCGACGGCTGCCGCGATCTCCGGCCGGGATTGCTCGACCGAACTGAGGTCGACGTCGAGGTTGCGGCGCACACCGCTCTGAGTCAGCTCGACCACGCGGCGCAGCCAGCGTGACCGGCCGCCCAGGATCTGCGAAATTCCGTACGCGCGACGCAGATACAGGTGCGCGTCGTGTTCCCAGGTGATCCCGATACCGCCGAGCACCTGGATGCAGTCCTTGGTGTTGGCCTTGGCCGCGTCGATGCCTGCGGCAGCGGCCAGCGCCGCCGCGATCGCCAACTGATCGTCGTCGCCTTCCGCAGCGGCCTGCGCCGCATCGGACGCGGCAACCGCGATCTGCTCGGAACGCAGCAGCATCTCGGCACACATGTGCTTGATGGCCTGGAAACTGCCGATCGGCTTCCCGAACTGTTCGCGCACCTTGGCGTAGTCGACGGCGGTCCGCAGCGCCCAGCGCGCCACTCCTGCGCATTCGGCGGCCAGCAGCGCGACCGCAAGGTCCTCGACGCGGCGCGCGGCGGTCGCGATCTCGGTCGCGGGCGCGCCGTCGAGGGTGACCCGGGCCAACGGCCGCGAAAAGTCCGTGGCGGTGAAGTCATCGACGGTCACACCGGCGGAGGCGGCGTCCACCACCACCCAGCGGTCCCCGGCGGGCAGCAGCAGCACACCGTCGGAGGTGGCGCCGAGAACATGGTTCGCCACCCCGGAGACCGAGCCGTCGGCGAGGGTGAGGTCGGCCGACAGCGCGAAGCCGGCGCTGCGTGCACCGGACATCAGCGCTTCCAGCGTGGCTGGGTCGGTAACCACGAGGGTCGCCAGTGCGGTCGGCGCCACCGGACCCGGGACCAGCGCGGCGGCTGCTTCGTCGACCATGGCGCACAGGTCGATGACCGACGCGCCGGCGCCACCGGCTTCCTCGGGTACCGCGACCCCGAATATCCCTAGTTCGGCCAGGGCCGCGTACACCGGCCGCCACGCCTGCGGGTCGCCGTGTTCGACCTCGCGGGCCGCCTCGATTCCTCCAGAGCCGGCAGCCCAGCTCCGGACCAGCTCACGGGCGGCCTCCTGTTCGGAGGTGACGGTCCCAGCAACCCCAGACAACGAGGCCTCCTCGGTTCGGCTTGCGAAGGCCCGTGCGGCCCACTAGAACGTGTTCTAATAGTGCCAGCATCCGATAGTCAAGTCGAATGCCGCCAGAGTGGGACACGGGGGTTCGCACAGTGCGAGCACATGAGGCCGGCGCTGGTGAGGAGGCCAACGGCACGGCCATGAGAAGGAGAAGTACGTCGCATGTCGACGCCAGGGGACAGGCCGGGTTCCGGCCCTCAGCCGCGCGAGGTTCTGAACGTGGCGGTGTTGGCCGAATCTGAACTGGGGTCCGAGGCGCAGCGCGAGCGGCGCAAACGCATTCTGGACGCGACCATGGCGATCGCGTCCAAGGGCGGCTACGAGGCCGTGCAGATGCGCGCGGTGGCAGACCGCGCGGATGTCGCAGTGGGCACGCTGTACCGCTACTTCCCGTCCAAGGTGCACCTGTTGGTATCGGCGCTGGCCCGCGAATTCGAGCGCATCGACGCCAAGACCGACCGCAGTGCGGTTGCCGTGGGGACGTCGCACCAACGATTGAGCCTCATGGTCAGCAAGCTCAACCGCGCCATGCAGCGCAACCCGCTGCTCACCGAGGCGATGACCCGGGCCTACGTGTTCGCCGATGCCTCGGCCGCCGGTGAGGTCGACCATGTCGAGAAGATCATCGACTCGATGTTCGCCCGCGCGATGGCCGATGGCGAACCGACCGAGGACCAGTACCACATCGCGCGGGTGATCTCGGATGTCTGGCTGTCGAACCTGCTGGCGTGGCTGACCCGGCGCGCCTCGGCCACCGACGTAAGCAAGCGTCTGGACCTGGCCGTCCGGCTGCTCATCGGCGACAGCGAGACACCTAAGATCTGACCGGTGACCGCGTTTCCGGCCGACCTGCGCACCGCACTGACCAACCTCGCACGGACGCCACGGCTACTGGTGGCCTCCGATTTCGACGGTACGTTGTCGCACCTGGTGAACAATCCGGCCGATGCGCGGCCGGTGCCCGGCGCCACCGAAGCCCTGCAAGCCCTGGCGGCGTTGCCAAACACCGCTGTCACGTTGATATCGGGACGCGCTCTGGCGGTACTCACCGAACTCTCCGGGGCGCCCAACGGCGTCCACCTGATCGGCAGCCACGGCGCCGAGTCGGCCGGCGGCTTCACACAGCCGATCGACGGCGGACTGCTCGACACGATCCGCGCCGGACTGGACCCTATCGCCGCCGAATACCCCGGCGCCCGAGTCGAATCCAAACCCGCCGGAGTCGTGCTGCACGTCCGCAACGCAACACCCGACGTTGGCGCGGCAGCCCTGGCGGCGGCCCGGGCAGCGGCGGTGTCTTGGCCCGCCAAGATGACTGAGGGTAAAGCAATCCTCGAGTTCGCGGTGATCGAGACCGACAAGGGCATGGCGATAGACCAGTTGCGGGTACACGAAAAAGCAACGGCCGTCGTATTTTTCGGCGACGATGTGACCGACGAGGATGCGTTTCGGCGACTGCATGACGGCGTCGACGTCGGGGTCAAGGTAGGACCCGGCGACACGCTGGCCCCATTTCACCTGGACACCCCCGACGATGTGGCGGTGGCGCTGGAACTGTTGCTCGCCGAACGCAGCGCGCACCGACGTGAAAGTCAGTGAGAGGTCAGGCGGGCGGTGCCGCCGTGCGACCGCGGATGAGCTCGGTTGGCACGACATCGACCACGGGTAGACCGGAGCGCGGCGGATTGTGCAACAGCAGGCCCGCCCGGCGTCCCTTTTCGAAGCTGGGCTGCGCCACGGTCGTGAGCCCGCGCTTCACGGCCTCGGGAATCCCGTCGAAACCTGTCACGGTCATCTGCCCCGGCACGTAGGTGCCATGGGCACGCAGGAAGTCCATGGCCGCCAGGGCAAGCACATCCGCCGTGCACATCAACGCGGTGATACGCGGGTTGGCCGCCAGCGCCTTGTCTGCGGCGGTACCTCCGGAGTCCGGCCCGTGTTCGAAACTCTCCACGATGGTCAGCGAGGCGGGGTCCAAGCCGGCCGCTGTCATCGCATCACTGACACCGCCGATGCGCTCACCCTGCACCCGATACGGAGTCGTCCGAACCCGCTCAGCATCCACCGAGTGAACGCCGGCACCGGCCGGCTCGGCGCCCAGACGCATGGTCAACAGGCCGATTTCCCGATGCCCCAGCCCGATGACATAGTCGGCCAGCGCGCGCATCGCCGCGCGGTCGTCGATACCGATCAACGAAGCGCCGGTGACACCGGCAGGCTGGTCGACGATAACCACCGGTAGGTGCCGCTGCAGCACGAGCTGCAGGTAGGCGTCGTCGTCGGCGGCGGCGTACACCACGAAGCCGTCCACGCTCGCCGACAGCACGGCGTTGGAGCCCTCATCGGGGCTGCGGCGCGGGCCGATGGCCACCAACAGCAGCCCCTGTCCGACCTCCTCGCACGATTCGGCCAGCCCGGCCACGAAGTTCAGTGCCGCTGGGTCGCTGAACGAATAGGTCAGCGGTTCGGTGATCACCAGGCCGACGGCCCCGGCCCGTCTAGTCCGCAGGGAACGTGCCACCGGGTCGGGCCCGGGGTATCCCAGGCGTTTCGCGGTCGACAGGATTCGGTCGCGCAGATCCGCCGATAGCTGGTCAGGACGGTTGTAGGCGTTCGAGATGGTGGTGCGCGAAACCTTGAGTTCGGCCGCCAACGAAGCCAGGGTGGCCCGGCGCCGCGGCGTGGGGCTCCTGGACATGCTCTGTGACGCTAGCCGATGCGTGCCGCGGATTCGGGGCCGACTGTGCCGTGGCCCACAACCGGCGGTCGCCGATCACCGCCTGCCGGGCGCTGCGCACCCAGCCAAACCGCCAGCCAGACCACGCTCACGATGGAGACGATGACGAAACTCGGCGGCAGGTTGAACATGGCCGACACCGCCAGACCAACCCACACCGCTGCCACCGACAGCGCCGTGGACACCGCCATGGCCGCGCCGGGGCGGGCCGTCAGCATGATGGCCGTCGCGGCCGGGGTTACGACGAGGGCGAACAGCAGCAGTGTCCCGACAGCCTGCACGGCCATGGTTACCGCCAGTCCCAGCAGGACCATGAAGATCACCGATAGCAGCCGTACCGGTACGCCTTTGGCTTCGGCCACTGCGGGATTAACCGACGCGAACAGCAGCGGGCGGTATGCGAAGGCGATCACCACCGCGATCACCACGACCGCCACCGTGAAACCCACCAGCAGCGGTTTGGTAACCGCGAGCAGATTTCCGAACAGCACGTTGGTGACTGTGCTGCTGCTGCGGGTGGCCTGCGAACTGAAGAACAACCCCAGGCCGGTGGCGAAGGCGAGCACAGTTCCTGTGGCGACTTCTCGTTCGTCGGCACGCTTGCCCAGGGCGCCGATCACCAGCGCGCCCCCGATGCAGAACGCCCCGAGTCCCAGCCCCACCGGAAGGCCGAGCAGCACAGCTCCCGTCGCTCCGGGAAACCCGATGTGCGCCAACGCGTGTGCGGCAAATGCACTGTTGCGTACCACGATGAAGTACCCGATAAGGCCCGCGGCGAGTGCCACCAGAGTGCCGCCGAGCAGGGCGTTGCGCATGAACGCCGACGTCAGGATCTGCCACCAATTGTTCTGGTAACCAAGGGCTATCACAGTGGTGTGCATCAGACGCTCCGCATGTAGAGCTGGCCCTGTGGGGTGTGCACCACCTGGATGGAGGTGCCGTAGAGGTGGCTCAGTAGTTCTTCGCTGACCACTTCGTCCATGGTGTCGAAGTGGGCGTGGCCGTCCAGCAGATAGATGGCGCTGTCGAGCACACCGAGCAGCGGGTTGAGGTCGTGCGCGACCACGAGGATGGTCACACCGAAGTCGTCGCGGATGCGGGAGAGCAATGTGACGATCTCGCGCTGGTTGCGCAGATCGAGGGCCGTCAGCGGTTCGTCGAGGATGAGCAGTTGCGGGCGGCCCACCAGCGCCTCGGCAATCGCGACCCGTTGGCGCTGGCCGCCGGACAGCTGGGAGAGCCGTCGGTGCGCGAAACCGTCGGCCCCCACTCCCGTCAGCACCTCGGCCACCCTGGCGCGCTCGGCGGCGCTGGGCCGGCCGAACCCCCATCGGTTGCCGATCAGCCCGAGCAGCACCGCATCGCAGGCCCGGATCGCGTTGCCGGACGTGGCCGCGTAGTTCTGTGGCACGTAACCGATCCCCGATACCGCGGCGGTCTCACCTGCCGGGTGGCCCAGCACGCGCACGTCGCCGGAGGCCGGCGGGATCAAGCCCAGGACCACCTGCAGCAGAGTGGTCTTACCGGAGCCGTTTGATCCGATGACGGCGGTGATGCCGCCGGTGGGTACCGAGAACGTGCCCTCCGACCAGATCAGGCGACCACCACGCACGACACTGACATCATCGAACGTGATCGCAGGTACGGCCGTGCCGAGCGCGCGTTCAGACGCTGACACCGAGCGCCTTGGCGAGCGCGGTGAGTTGGTCCACTTGCCAACTCTCGAACGATTTCGCGCCCGGCGCCACCGTTTCGGTCACTTCGACCACCGGAATGCCGGCAGCTTGTGCGGCAGCGCGGACCTGCTGGGGCACGCTGCCTTCGGTCTGGGTGTTGTAGATCAAGACGTTCACACCCTTGTCCTTGAGCAGGGCGAAGAAGGCGCTCAGGTCAGCCGGCGAAGGATCACTTTCGTTGCGTGCCGCCGCGGCGTATCCGGGGGGTGTCCGGTCGATCAGGCCCACCGCGGCGGCCATATCGTCGAACACGCCCTCGGTGGCTGCATACGTCTTACCGGCAGCGCCCGTGCGGATCTTCGCGATGAGGGCGTCATACGGCTGCAGCGCTGATCCGAACGCGGTGCGTCGCGCAGAGAAGTAATCAGCCGCATCCGGCGCCACCTTCTTGAGCGCCTCGGTGACACGGTCGGCCGTGGCCGACACGGTCGACGGGTCGTACCAGACGTGCGGGTTCTGCGTGTTCGGGTCGGTGATGGCGTTGACCACCGGCGCATTCGGCGCCGAACCTTTGGCGAGTTTGGTCGCCCATTCGTCGTAGTGGCCACCGTTGACAACCACCAGCTGTGCGCCGGACATGATCGCGGCGTCGGCAGGAGCCGGTTCGAAGTCATGCGGGTCCACCGAGGACGAGGCCAGCAGCGTCTTGACGTTGGCACAGCCGCCGCCGAGTTCGGAGACGATGTCGCCCCACTGATCGACACTCACCACGACGTCGACGGGCCGCACCGGACAGTCGGAACCACCTGACGGTTCCGCCTTGTGGGCGTTCGACGCACACCCTGCGAGCAGGAGCGGGACACACAGCAAGAATCTGAAGACGACGGCCACAATGCTAATGATAACCGTTTTCAATAAAGCGCGCCGAGTTGCCCCTTCTTGCTTCCATCCCCACCGCTGCGTCGCCCTGAACCCGCCCTTCTTCCTCATCGCGCTTCGTTCCTCAGCGCTGCGTCGCTCGATAGGGTGGTGCACCATGGCCCGCAGTGCGACCGTCGACCTGAACGCCGATCTCGGCGAAGGCTTCGGCGTATGGCGACTCGGCGACGACGAGGCCATGCTCGACATCGTCACCAGCGCCAACGTCGCTTGCGGTTTCCACGCCGGCGACCCCGCCGGGCTGCTGGCGGTCTGCCGGATGGCCGCCGAACGCGGGGTCCGCATCGGTGCTCAGGTGTCCTACCGCGATCTCGCGGGGTTCGGTCGCCGCTACATCGACGTCACACCCCAAGATCTGACGGCCGACGTGCTGTATCAGATCGGCGCACTACAGGCGCTGGCGCATGCCGCCGGCACGGCGGTGTCCTACGTCAAACCCCATGGGGCGCTCTACAACACGATCGTCACCGACCCGATACAGGCTCGCGCCGTGGTCGAGGCGGTGCGCGGTGCCGATCCGTCCCTGCCGGTACTCGGGCTGCCCGGTTCAGTCTTCCTCACCGAAGCCAAGACAGCGGGCCTGCAGACGGTGTGCGAAGCCTTTGCCGACCGGGCCTACCTCGCCGACGGCAGTCTGGTCCCGCGCAGCGAGCCCGGTGCGGTTCTGCATGACCCGGCACAGATCGCCGAACGGGTTACGCAGATGGTGATCGACGGACGCGTCTCCGCGATCGACGGCAGCGACCTGACCATCGCGCCGGATTCGGTTTGCGTACACGGTGATTCGCCAGGTGCCGTGCAGATCGCCACCGCGGTGCGCCAGCACCTGCAGGCCGACGGCATTGAGATTCGGGCGTTCCGCTGATGCGGCTCAAGGCCGGACGGCCCGACTTGCGCCAGTACGCCGGCAATTTCGCCGTCGCGCCGGCCGCCCCCGATGCGCCGCTGAACGTCACCTGGCTCGGAGTGGCCACCCTGCTCCTCGACGACGGCGAATCGGCGATCATGACCGACGGATTCTTCTCCCGGCCCGGCCTGGCCCGGGTGGCCGCAGGGCGGCTCGCCTCCTCGCATCCGCGCGTCGACGGCTGCCTGGCCCGCGCCGGGGTGCACCGACTTGACGCCGTGGTGTGCGTGCACAGCCACTATGACCACGCGATGGATGCGGCACTGGTCAGCGATCGAACGGGTGCGGTGCTCGTCGGTGGCGAATCCACCGCCAACATCGGCCTCGGCTACGACCTTCCCCGAGAACAGATCCGCGTCATGTCCTCCGAAGAGACTGTACGTTTCGGCGCCTTCGACATCACCCTGGTGGCGTCGCATCACTGTCCGCCGGACCGCTATCCGGGCGTCATCACCGAACCGGTCCGCGCCCCGGTGCGCACGTCGGCCTACAAGTGCGGCGAGTCCTGGTCAGTGCTGGTGTTCCACAACCCAACAGGCCGCCGGT
>DASUGW010000244.1:0-9150 GCA_036273805.1 Mycobacterium sp. | reverse complement strand
CGATCACATCGGCAGCGGCGCGATCGGTTGCGTGCAACAGATCCGGTAACCGCAATCGGGTGGGTCCGGAGACCGAAGGAATCGTCGAAGGAAGAGCCGTGACGGACACAAGCGTGAAACTCCTTGGAACAGAGGCGGGTACGGGGGTCGGGGGTCAACGAACCCGACAACACTCCCGGTAACCGACGCGCTCTGCCATGTCCGCCAGTCTGACACAGGCTGACCTGCATCGAAAGCCACGCGGGTTAATCTCACGGTGAGTTTGAATTCGCGCACCTCACCGCGGACGTGTTCCTCCACACAGGGCAGCGCACACTGCCTGATTCGTGGCGAAACCAGGGCTCGCGAATCTGCCGGTCGCCCTGCTGGAGGGAGCCGCGAGGGCGGCCCTACCCCGCCTACCTGGTGTTTCTTCTGACAACGCCGACCTGACCTAGATTGGCTTCATGCGCAGCTACCCGAAGACCACCGCGCGGTGGGCCGTGACGGGAGTCGCAGTCGCCGCAGCGCTCGTCAGCGGTTGCTCCCGGGCGCACGAGAAGTCGGCGGTAACCGCGACGACGCCGGCATCCGCCGAGGCCGGGGCCCCGACATCGGAGCCGGGTGCGCTGCCACCAGGGCCGATACCCCCGGGGGCCATCGGGCTCTCGCCCGCCGGTGTGACGACCCGGGTCGACGTTCCGCCGGACTCCACCGAGTCCCAGTACGGTCAGGCCTGCCATGCCGCAAAGCTGTGGCTCAACGGCCAACAGGGTGATCCGAAGACCCTCGTCGAGCCCTACCTCAAAACGCTGCAGGCCGATACCACTACCGGGCCCGCAACGTTCGACACCACGTGGGCGCAGCTGACGCCCGCGCAACAGGCTGGGGTCATCATGGCGGTCAACGGGGCCGCCGACGGCGATTGTGAATGAGCTGTCCCGGCTCGTAGCGCATCCTGAGACCGTCGGCCCGCTGCCAAGGCCGTAGCCTCCGCGGCAGCGCACAATGGTCACATGCGGGTGGCACTGGCACTCGGTAGCGGCGGAGCCCGCGGCTACGCCCACATCGGTGTGATCGAAGAGTTGCGCGAACGCGGTCACGAGATCATCGGCATCGCCGGCTCGTCGATGGGGGCATTGGTCGGTGGTCTGGAGGCCGCCGGGAAACTCGACGACTACGCGCAGTGGGCCGGTTCGCTCACCCAGCGGGCGGTGCTGCGGCTGCTCGACCCGTCGATCACCGCGGCCGGGGTACTGCGCGCGGAGAAGATCCTCGACGCGGTCCGCGAGATTCTCGGCGATGTCACGATCGAGAACTTGGCGATCCCGTTCACCTCGGTGGCCACCGATCTGATCACCGGCAGGTCGGTGTGGCTGCAGCGCGGCCCACTCGACGATGCGATACGGGCCTCGATCGCCATCCCGGGAATGATCTCACCGCACGTGCTCGACGGCCGGCTGCTCGCCGACGGCGGGATTCTCGACCCCATCCCGATGGCGCCCATCGCCGCGGTCAATGCCGACATGACGATCGCCATCAGCCTCAGCGGGGAAGACCCGGAATCGGGGCACCGGGAACCGCAACCCCGCCCCACCGCAGATCGATGGAATCGCTTGTGGCGCAACACTTCAGCATCACTACTCGACACCAAGGCCGCCAGGACGCTGCTGGAGACGCCGTCGGCGCGCGTGATGCTGGGCCGGTTCAGCAGCCTCGGCGATGACCCCACCGAGCCACCCGAGATCCCCGGGGATCCTGCGGCCGATACGCAAGAGTCCACGGACGGAACGGATTCGCCGGTGCCGAAGTTGGGCAGTTTCGACGTGATGAACCGCACGATCGACATCGCACAATCCGCGCTGGCCCGCCATACGCTGGCTGCCTATCCACCGGATCTGTTGATCGAGGTGCCCCGGACCGTGTGCCGCAGCCTGGATTTCCACCGGGCGACCGAGGTGATCGAGATCGGGCGCGAACTCGCGATCATGGCGCTGGATACGCTGGGCGACAAACAAACTCCGCCGTCAGAGCACTAGGAAGCGCGCCACCTGCGCCGCGACCCGGCGGCCCTGTGCCCGGCCGGCCTGCGCTGAGGGCACCCGGCAACGCGGGTCCAGCGGGTTGGGGCCGAAAGCTGCCACCGCGTCCTCATCGGCGAAGACGGCGCATGTCGCCCCCGGAAAGCCGGCGATCTCCTCGGCCGTCGTGACACCCCATGGCGAGGGTGTTTGCTCGGCGGAGGGCACCAGCACCACCACCGAATCGCAGTCTTGAACCACCGCCACGTGAACACTGCTCGCGACCCCGCCGTCCATGTAGCGCCGATCGCCGATGGTGACCGGCGGCCAGGCGGCCGGTACGGCGCAGCTGGCGGCGACGGCATCGACCAGTTCCACTCCCGAGTTGCGGTTGAACACCACGAGTTCGCCTGTGGCGGTGTCGATCACGGTGACGCGCAGGTCACGGTCGGGCCAGTCGTGCGACGGCAGACGGTGCGCAATGACCGTGCGCCGTACGGATTCGGGAACCGTCGGGGTGGACAACGCCACCTCCCCGATACGCGCCAGTTTCTGCTGTTTGGTGGCGCCGGGTGTCAGCAGCGCCGCGACGAACAACCCGGTGATGCCGTCCACCGAGACGCCCGGATCGATTTCGGTCGGAGCGGTGCTGAGTTGGCGGGCGAACAGCGCCTCCAACGTGAGGCCGCTGCTGATCTGCGCGGCGACGGTCGAACCAGCCGAGGTCCCCAACAGCACCTCGGCGGATAGCAGTGCCGCTGCCGCGTCGGGTTCCGCGTCGGCGATGCCCGCCAGAACCCCTGTCTCCCAGGCGATTCCCGCAAGACCGCCACCGGCGAGCACCAGTCCACGTTTGACCGTCATGAGGTACGCAGATGTTCGCCGAAGAAGGCGAACACGCGGCGGTAGGCGTCGGCGGTCACGTCGGCGTCGTATCCGAACCCTGCGACCCGCACCAGACCCTGGGCAGGAAGCTCGTTGGCGAACGAATGTCCCACCCCGTCATAGGTCTTGACGTCGTGGGGAATACCCTGCCGCGTCAACGCCTCCTCCAGCCGAGGGCCACTGCCCCGGTTGATCACGTCGCGACGGCCAAAGCTGGCCACCACCGGGCAGGCACCTTCGACCACGGAGTCATAGCGCGACACGGCAGACGGGTAGAACGGGGCCGAGGCATCGAAACCCTTGGAGGCCAAGATAAGTGCGAAGCCGCCACCCATGCAGAAACCGGCGATGCCCACCGCGCCGGTGCAGTCCGGCCGGGCGGTAAGCAAGTCGCGAGCGGCGAATATATCGTCGACAGCCGGCCCCTTCCGGCGCTGTACAGCCAGCATGGTCTGCACCACGCAGCGCACCCCGCCACGGGAGTACAGGCCGGGCGCGATGGCCAGGAAGCCGTTGTCGGCGAAACGCTGCAGATTGGTCCGGTTGTCCTCCGTCATCCCCAAGGCGTCATGCACCACGACGACGCCGGGCCACGGGCCGGCACCGTCCGGCACGGCGAGATCGGCTTTGATCGGCCCTGTCGGGGTCTCGATCGAGATCCGGGATATCTGTGTCATGGGCTGAGCAACTCCTCGGAAAGTCGTTCCAGGGCCTGCCGCGCGAAGCCCTGCCAGATCCGAGCGAACACCGGCAGGGCCAGCGCCGCAACGGCGGATTTCGGGTAGACGGTCCAGCGCCACGTCACCTGCGTGCCGGTACCCACCGGGTCGAACTGCCATTCACCTTCGACGTGGTCGACGAGGGGCGCCAGCGGCCCGCGGACCTCGGAGAGTCGGTAGCCGAAAACGTCCGGTGCGTCGACCCGCGTCAGCTCCTCGCGAAGCGTCGTCCCGCCGGCCTGTACCACCGTCCGGGACTGACCGACGCTGCCCCATTCGCCGCTCTGGTCACGCACCGCCGTGACCGGGCCTATCGGACCGTAACGGCGGTTGAAGATCATGGGCAACGGTATGGGCAGGGTGCGACTGAACGCCGCCTGCACCTCGACCGGGATCGCGCGGGAACACTCCATCACCCGTGGTGTCGGCATGCTGCCCAGGCTAGCGAGATAGTCGCGGCGCCGCTTTGCCACTGATCAACGGTAGGTCCAGGTAGGTCGCGATACCCGGCGGAGCAGCGCACACGGCGGGCACCGAGTTCACGCAGTGCGCCGCGGTGGCGACGATGCCCGGATTGCACTTCAGCCCCTCGGCGACCGATTCGGGCTGGAAACCCTTCACGACCACGTTGAAATCGGGATTCCCGTGCACTTCCATCTCGTAGCGCTCGCCGGCGGGACCGAACGTCCACGGCGGGTCGAAATTCTCGTGCCCCATGAACCAGTTGACCGTGACGCGGACGACCACCTCGTCGCCGACGGTGGCCTCCCAGTGGAACTTTCGCGCCGCCACCTGGCCTGGCTCGACAATTCCGAGAGGCGACTCGATTCCAGCGGTGGCCACCGCGACCTCCTGGGAAGCCCGGATCTGCGGATCGGCATCGAAGCCGACGGTGTCGACGATCATCTTCACGGCCTGCACGAAGCCGCTGTCGAGCAGCTTCTGCATCGGACCGCTCAAGGCGTTGTCGGGTGTCCCGCCGAACCCCATGACGTGGCGCAACACGTCCGGAGCGTCATAGGTGCACATGTCCGAGAACTCCTCGGCCCGAACGAAAGTGACACCGGTGGCCATCGCGGATAACACCAGCGGGAACTTCTCGCTGATGCCGCCAGGGGCGATCCCGGTGCCGTGCAATGTGGCGTTGCCCGCCGTCGCGGCGTCAGCCACCAGGGCACGCTGCTTGTCGCTGGGGTAAATCCAGCTGATGGGGCTGATGACGTTCTTGCCCGAGCGCAGCAGGGCCGCCACCTCCTCCAAGTTGAACATCAGCGGCGCGTAGATGACCGCGTCGGCGTCGAGTGCCAGGATCTCGTCGAGGCTGCCGGTGGCCGTCACGCCGACGGGATCGGTGCCGACGAGTTCACCGACGTCCTTGCCGGCCTTGGCCTCGGAGTGCACCCAGCAGCCCGCGAGTTCGAGGTCGGGGTGCTCGAGCACGCCCTTGATCGCCGCGACACCCACACCGCCGGTTGCCCACTGCACTACCTTCAATGCCATCGATCACTCCCTGAACTAGAACAGGTTCTAGTGGCATTCTTACCGTCTTCACTAGCCCTGCGCGCCGGAATGGCGCGGTAGGACCAGCAGCGCGGCCACCATGAAGCACAGCGCGCCGATGAAGGTTCCGGTGTTGGCGACGAACTCGTCGGCGGTGACCCCGTTCTTGAAGACGAACGCACCGACCGCCGAAGCACCGAAGGCCAGCGAGCCGGCCATGTTGATCCATGCGCCCTGCCAGTCGGTCGAGGATCGGCTTGCCAGTCGGATGACCGCGAGAATCGCCAGCACACTGCTGACGAGGAACAGCACCGAGCCGAAGGCATCCGGCGTCCACACCAACCGCCGCTCGGTGGGCACGCGGTGCGCCCACACCGCGGCCCCGGTGCTGATGTTGAACAACACGGTTCCGACGAACTGAGTCTCGGAGGCCCAGCGGTCCACCCGCTCGGTCGAGAGCTGCATCTGGATATACGCCGCGCTGGTGAAGAACCAGGATCCGATGAAGCAGAGCACGTTGGTGGCCGTCGCGCTGGCCACCAACGCGAAGCCCGGCGCGGTGCCGACGGCGAAGAAGGCCGCGCCAATGGCGAACAGCCAGCACTGCATGCGCAGGGTCATCGGAAGCAGACATTATCAATCGCCTACATTCGAGTGATCTGCGATCAAAGGGGATCTCATGGGTAAGTCCGGAAACAAAGTCTTCGTCATCGGCGTCGGCATGACGAAATTCGAGAAACCAGGACGGCGCGAAGGCTGGGACTACCCGCAGATGGCCAAGGAGTCCGGCACCAAGGCACTCGAGGACGCCGGCATCGCGTACACCGAGATCGAGCAGGGCTACGTCGGATACGTCGCGGGTGACTCCACCTGCGGGCAGCGCGCGCTCTACGAGCTCGGCATGACGGGCATCCCGATTGTCAACGTCAACAACAACTGTTCGACCGGGTCGACGGCGCTGTACCTGGGAGCCCAGGCCATCCGCGGCGGATTGGCGGACTGTGTGCTGGCGCTGGGTTTCGAGAAGATGCAGCCGGGCTCGCTCGGCGGCGGCGCCGACGACCGCGAGTCGCCGATGATGCGACACATCTTGGCGCTCAACGAAACCGACGCCATGCAGTTTCCGGTAGCGCCGTGGATGTTCGGGGCCGCCGGCCGTGAACACATGCAGAAGTACGGCACTACCGCCGAGCACTTCGCGAAGATCGGCTACAAGAACCACAAGCATTCGGTGAACAACCCGTATGCGCAGTTCCAGGACGAGTACACCCTCGATGACATCCTGGCCGCCAAGATGATCTCCGACCCCCTGACCAAGCTGCAGTGCTCCCCCACCTCCGACGGGTCGGCCGCGGTGGTCTTGGCCAGCGAAGACTATGTCGCCGAACACGACCTGGCCGGCCAGGCCGTCGAGATCGTCGGGCAGGCCATGACGACCGACTTCGCATCCACCTTCGACGGCAGTGCCGCCAACATCATCGGCTACGACATGAATGTGCAAGCAGCCCAACAGGTTTACCAGCAGTCGGGCCTGGGACCGGAAGACTTCCAGGTGATCGAGCTGCACGACTGCTTCTCGGCCAACGAGTTGCTGCTCTACGAGGCCCTGGGCCTGTGCCCCGAGGGCGAGGCGGCGGCGCTGATCGACGCCGAGGCCACGACCTACGGGGGCAAGTGGGTGGTCAACCCCTCCGGTGGGCTGATCTCCAAGGGCCACCCACTGGGCGCCACCGGCCTGGCTCAGTGCAGCGAACTGACCTGGCAGCTGCGCGGCACCGCCGACAAACGGCAGGTGGACGGCGTCACCGCATGTTTGCAGCACAACATCGGCCTAGGCGGCGCGGCCGTCGTCACGGCGTACCAGCGCGCCGAACGCTGACGAACCGGACCAGTAGGCGGATCACGCCGATACTGACCACCGCGGCCAGGGTCAGGTAACCCAGCCAGATACCTGCCACCGCGCTGGACATGATGTCGTGGGGGTCGCCCCCACCGGTAAGCGCAGAGATCGCCGGCGACGTCAGCAAGACGGTAACCGCACCCGCGGCCACCGCAAGCGGCACTGCGCGTGACAGCGCACTGCCCATGCGCGCCGACGTCGGATCGGCAAGGGCTTCGGCGATCCCGTCCTGCATGCTGACGAACGCGATCCATAGCGCGGCGAACAACAGTCCACCGATCAACACGGTATGCCAAGTGGCGGACATAACCCCAACCTCGTTGTAGGACAACCATTGCGGTTGTGACGGTAAGTACGTCTCAACGGTGCCCGGAAAGCGTGAGGCTGGGGATCCACCGATCGTGGGTTCAGGTGGATGATGTCGGTGTCCACCGATCGGGGGACACCGCGCCGGAAACTCTTTGTCCCGGCGGGCCGTCAGGCGAGGGTGATGACCTCGTAATCACCCTCGGCATAGCGCGCGCGGATGGTCTTCTTGTCGTACTTGCCGACGCTGGTGCGGGGCACCTGCTCGATGAATGTCCAGCGCTCCGGAAGCCACCAGCGCGCCACCTTGTCGACCAGGAACTCACGGAGTTCGCCGGCGCCGACCTGGGCACCCTGCTTGAGCACCACTGCCGCCAAAGGTCTTTCCTGCCAACGGTCGTCGGGCACGCCGACAACCGCGGCCTCCACGACGGCCGGATGGGCGATGAGCTCGTTCTCCAGTTCCACCGATGAGATCCATTCACCGCCGGACTTGATGACGTCCTTGGCCCGATCGGTGAGCGTCACGTAACCCTGGGCGTCGATGTGCCCGACGTCGCCGGTGCGCAGCCAGCCGGACTGGAACTTCGACGGGTCGGTGTTGCGGTAGTAGGACCCGGTGATCCACGGACCGCGAACCTCCAATTCGCCCACCGACTCCCCGTCGTTGGGTAGCGCGTTGCCCTCGTCGTCGACAATGCGCGTTTCGACGCCGCACATCGGCCGGCCCTGGCTTCCGCGAACCACCCAGTGCCGCTCCTCGGATGAGCCCGGCGCCGGCCAGGCCAGGGTGGCCATGGGTGAGGTCTCGGTCATGCCCCACAGCTGGCGGATCTGCACGCCGTGGGTGGCCTCGAAGGTCTGCATCAGCGACACCGGAACGGCCGAACCTCCACACGCGACCAAGCGCAGCGAGGAAATATCATGTCCACCATTGCTTTCCAGGTAGTTCATGACGTCGTTCCAGATCGTCGGCACCGCACCGGCCACCGTAGGACGCTGCGTCTCGATCAGGTCGACCATCGACGCCGGATCCATGAACCGGTCGGGCAGCACCAGGTCGGCACCGGCCATCAGTGCCGCGTACGGCAGTCCCCAGGCGTTGGCGTGGAACATCGGCACGATCGGCAGCGCCTTGTCGTCGAAGCTCAATCCCATTCCGTTGCCGCTGCATACCGCCGCCGAATGCAGGTAGCTTGACCGGTGGCTGTACACCACACCCTTGGGGTGGCCGGTGGTGCCGCTGGTGTAACACATTGCCGCAGCGGAGTTCTCGTCGATATCCGGCCAGGCGAACTCATCGGACTCCGCGGCCAGAATCTCGTCGTAGCGCAACACGGTCTTGCCCGGAACCTGCAGCGCGCTCAGGTCGCCGTTACCGACCGCGATGACGGTGTGCACAGTTTCCATCGAACGCAGCACCGGTGCCAGCAGCGGCGCCAGCGAGAGGTCGGCGATCACCACCTGGTCCTCGGCCTCGTACGCTACGAACTCGATCTGTTCCGGGAACAGCCGGATGTTCAGGGTGTGCAGCACCGCCCCCATGGAGGGCACCGCTACATACGCCTCGAGGTGCTCCTGGTTGTTCCACATGAACGTGCCCACTCGCTGATCGCCGACGACGCCGAGCGACTCGAGCCCGTTCGCCAGCCGCGCGGCGCGTGCGGCCACCTGAGCGAAGGTCGCCGTCCGCCACCCGTCCGCCGTCTTGGTGCACACCTCGCGGTCGGCGTTCCACCGCGCGCCGTCCTCGAGCAGGTTCACGATCGACAGCGGGGTGTTCATCATGGTGCTCTTCACCGGGCGACTCCTTCAGATGTGACGCAGCTCTCAGTCGGGA
>DASUGW010000243.1:0-8507 GCA_036273805.1 Mycobacterium sp. | reverse complement strand
GGCCGACAAGATGTTCGTTCAGGACATGTTCCCGTATCCGTCCGGGGACGGTCTGCACGTAGGTCATCCGCTGGGGTACATCGCCACCGACGTGTACGCCCGGTACTTCCGGATGCAGGGTCGCAATGTGCTGCACGCGTTGGGTTTCGACGCGTTCGGCCTGCCCGCTGAGCAGTATGCGATTCAGACGGGAACCCATCCCCGTACCCGCACCGAGGCGAACATCGTCAACTTCCGCCGCCAGCTGGGCCGGCTTGGTCTGGGCCATGACGCGCGGCGCAGCTTCTCCACCACCGATGTCGACTTCTACAAGTGGACCCAGTGGATCTTCCTGCAGATCTACAACGCCTGGTTCGACACCGCGACCAACAAGGCCCGTCCGATCGGCGAGTTGGTTGCCGAATTTGATTCCGGTACACGCACTGTCGATGACGGCCGGAACTGGGCGCAGCTGTCGCCCACCGACCGGGCCGATGTGATCGACGGCTATCGGCTGGTGTACCGGTCGGACTCGATGGTCAACTGGTGCCCCGGCCTGGGCACGGTCTTGGCCAACGAGGAGGTCACCTCCGACGGCCGCAGCGAGCGCGGCAACTTCCCGGTTTTCCGGAAGCGGTTGCGGCAGTGGATGATGCGCATCACCGCGTACTCCGATCGCCTGCTCGAGGACCTGGACGTGCTGGACTGGCCGGACAAGGTCAAGACCATGCAGCGCAACTGGATCGGTCGATCCACCGGCGCAAGTGTGCTGTTCTCCGCCGATGCCGGTGACGTCGAGGTCTTCACGACGCGTCCGGACACCTTGTTCGGTGCGACCTACATAGTGCTGGCGCCCGAGCACCCGTTGGTCGACGCACTAACCGCGGCTGCGTGGCCCGACGGCACCGACCCGCGCTGGACCTACGACGGCGCAACACCCGGCGAGGCGGTTGCAACCTACCGCAAGGCGATCAGCGCCAAGTCCGACCTGGAACGCCAGGAGAACAAGACCAAAACCGGTGTCTTCCTCGGCGCGTATGCCACCAATCCGGTTAACGGCCAACGGATTCCGGTCTTCATCGCCGACTACGTCCTGATCGGTTACGGCACCGGCGCCATCATGGCGGTGCCGGGCCACGACCAGCGGGACTGGGAGTTCGCCACCGAGTTCGGCCTGCCCATTGTGGAAGTAATTCGGCGGGTCGGCGACGAGCAACCCGGGGAAGATGGCGGCGTCAAGGATGGCGCCTATTCCGGCGACGGCGAACTGGTCAACTCCGGCTACCTGGACGGCTTGGCGGTGCCGGCCGCCAAGGAGGCTGTCACCGCGCGCCTCGTCGAGGCCGGCCGTGGTCAGGCCCGGGTGGAGTACAAGCTGCGCGACTGGCTCTTCGCGCGCCAGCGGTATTGGGGCGAGCCGTTCCCCATCGTCTACGACGCAGCTGGCCGTGCCCATGGGTTGCCGGAATCGGCTCTGCCGGTGGAACTTCCAGACGTTCCCGACTACGCGCCCGTGCTGTTCGACCCTGACGACGCGAGCACCGAACCGTCGCCCCCGCTGAACAAGGCCACCGAGTGGGTGCACGTCGACCTCGACCTCGGCGACGGGTTGCAGCCCTACACGCGCGACACCAACGTGATGCCGCAGTGGGCCGCGTCGTCGTGGTACGAACTGCGATACGCCGATCCCCACAACTCAGAAGAGTTCTGCGCCAAGGAGAACGAGGCGTACTGGATGGGCCCGCGCCCCGCGGAGCACGGCCCCGATGATCCCGGCGGCGTCGACCTCTACGTCGGCGGTGTCGAGCACGCGGTGCTGCACCTGCTGTACTGCCGGTTCTGGCACAAGGTTCTCCACGATCTCGGCTACGTCAGCTCCCGGGAGCCCTATCGGCGCCTGGTCAACCAGGGCTACATCCAGGCGTTCGCCTACACCGATGCGCGCGGCGCCTACGTACCCGCCGCCGAGGTCGTCGAGCGCGGCGGCAAGTTCTACCTGGACGATCTGGAGGTGTTCCAGGAGTTCGGCAAGATCGGCAAGAGCCTGAAGAACTCCATCTCGCCGGACGAGATCTGTGATGAGTACGGCGCGGACACCCTGCGCGTGTACGAGATGTCGATGGGTCCGCTGGAAGCGTCTCGGCCATGGGCGACCAAGGATGTCGTCGGCGCCTACCGGTTCCTGCAACGCGCCTGGCGGGCCGTCGTCGACGAGAACACCGGCGAAGTCCGGGTCACCGACGGTGAACTCGACATCGCCACGCTCAAGGCGTTGCACCGGGCCATCGACGGGGTGTCGGACGACTACGCGAGCCTGCGCAACAACACCGCCGCCGCCAAGCTCATCGAGTACACCAATCACCTGACCAAGGCGGGGGTGACTGCCCGCGGGGCGATCGAACCGCTGGTGCTGATGCTGGCTCCGCTGGCCCCGCATCTGGCCGAGGAACTCTGGTCCAAGCTGGGCCACACCGAGTCGCTGGCGCACGGCCCCTTCCCGGTCGCCGATCAGCAGTATTTGGTGGAAGACTCCGTCGAGTTTCCGGTGCAGGTCAACGGCAAGGTTCGCGGCAAGATCACAGTCGCCACCGATGCGTCGAAAGAGGCCATCGAGACGGCTGCGCTGGCCGACGAGAAGGTGCAGTCGTTCCTGGCCGGCGCGACGCCGAAGAAGGTCATCGTGGTGCCCGGCAAGCTTGTCAACCTCGTCGTTTAGCCCTGCCCCCACATCGCTCGCGGGGATTAAGGGCAACTAACGGGGGCGGACGATGACCTCGTGCACATCGGCATCCGGCGGCGCGGTCACGGTCTGCGCGACGAACTGCGCCACCGTCGCGGCCTTCAGAAACCTCTCGGGGCGATACTCCGCACCCTCGTAGGCGACCAGGTCGCGCTGCATGTCGGTGTCGATGCGGCCGGGGTAGATCGTGGTGACGCGCAGCGCCGGCTCGTCGACGCGCAATGAGTCGGCGAACGCCCGCAGTGCGAACTTGCTGGCCGCATACGACGCCAACCCGGGCGACGGGGTGCGGCCGGCGCCGGAGTTGATGAACACCACGTGACCGCCGGTGGCGCGCAGGGCGGGCAGCAGCGCCAGCGTAAGATTCACTGCGCCAAGGAAATTCACTTCCATGGTCGCGCGCCATTCCTCAATGGAGGTTTCCCCGACCCGGCCCGGGTACGCCACCCCGGCGTTGTGCACCAGCACGTCGAGTTCGGCCAGCACCTCGGTCGACGACTCGACGGCCGCCGCGTCGGTGACGTCCAGCGGCCAGGTCGGCGCGCCGAGACGCTCGGCGAGCGCGTCGAGCCGGTTTGATGGGCGGCCGGCCAGCAGCACGGTGTGGGTGGGGGCCAGCGCTTCGGCGATCGCGGCACCCAGGCCGCCGGCGGCGCCGGTGATCATCGCGGTGGGCATAGCCAAACTCTAGCGACGCGCCGGTGGCGGTGACGGCCATGGTGGCGACACCATCACGCTGGATCAGCTCTCTCGCGGGGGCGGCGCCCGCCGCGCGTTCGGGCCGCCGTACCCGCACAATGGAGCCGTGGCCCCCGACCCCAGTTTCGCTCCGACCCAGCTCGCCGCACGTGCGGCGTATCTGCTGCGGGGCAACGACCTCGGGGTGATGACGACGGCTGCGCCGCTGCTGTACCCGCACATGTGGAGCTGGGATGCGGCGTTCGTGGCGGTCGGGCTGGCGCCGCTGAGCGTGGAGCGGGCGGTCGTCGAACTCGACACCTTGCTATCGGCGCAGTGGGGCAACGGGATGATCCCGCACATCGTCTTCGCCAACGGTGTCGACGGGTACTTTCCGGGGCCGGCCCGCTGGGCGTGCTCCGCGCTGGCCGTTCACGCGCCGCGCACCCGGCATACCTCCGGCATCACCCAGCCGCCGGTGCATGCGATCGCGGTGCAGCGCATCCTCGATCGCGCCCGCAGCCGAGGCCGGTCGACGCGCACGGTCGCCGAGGCGTTTCTGGATCGGCGGTGGGATGACCTGGTGCGCTGGCACCGCTGGCTGGCCGAGGCGCGTGATCAAAACGAACACGGGCGCGTGACTCTGTACCACGGCTGGGAGTCCGGAATGGACAACTCGCCGCGCTGGGACGCCCCATACGCCAACGTGATTCCGGGCGAGGTGCCGGAGTATCAGCGTGAGGACAACAGCATCATCACCGATGCCAGCCAGCGTCCCTCCGATGTCGAGTACGACCGGTATCTGTGGTTGCTCGAGGAGATGAAGCTGGCCCGCTACGACGACGAACTGTTGCCGAAAGTGATGAGTTTCGCCGTGGAGGATGTTTTCGTCTCGGCGATCTTCTCGGTGGCCTGTACGGTGCTGGCAGAGATCGGCGAGGACCACAAACGCCCCCGCGCCGACGTCCGCGAACTGTATGGCTGGGCCGAGCGGTTCCGTGCCGGCGTGGTGGAGACTGCCGATCAACGGACCGGTGCGGCAAGGGATTACGACGTTCGTGGGAAGCGCTGGATCGCCACCGAAACGGTTGCGCAGTTCGCGCCGCTGCTGTGCGGTGGTCTGGACCATGACCGCGAACGCGCGCTGCTGCGCCTACTCGACGGTCCGCGGTTCTCTGGCCACCCGGACCTGCGGTTTCCCCTCATCCCGTCGACCTCGCCGGTGTCGCGCGACTTCCGGGCCCGCGAGTATTGGCGGGGCCCGGTGTGGCCGGTGATGACGTGGTTGTTCTCGTGGGCGTTCGCGCGGCGCGGCTGGGCCGAACGGTCGGCGATCCTGCGCCGCGAGGGATTGCGGCAGGCCAGCGACGGCACGTTCGCCGAGTACTACGAGCCGTTCACCGGGGAGGCGCTGGGCAGTATGCAACAGTCGTGGACCGCTGCGGCGGTGCTGGACTGGCTGGGCTGACGGTCACGCCGGCTTGGCCGAACCCTTCTCGAGGCTCTTGTCGTCCTGCTGGTCGGCCAGCCGACGCAGTGGGGCCAGAGCGGTCTGCAGAATCTCGAGATCGGCCGGGGCGAGCTCGCGCAGCATCGAAGCCAGGAATGCGTGTCGATGGGCCAGTGCTTCAGCGTGTTCCGCATGGCCCTTGGGGGTGATCTCGACGAGCACGGCGCGCAGGTCCGAGGGATCCCGCGAGCGTTTGACCAGGCCGAGCTTCTCCAGCCGGCGGATGGCCACCGTCGTCGTGGGCGTGCGCACCCGTTCGTGGGCGGCGAGTTCGGTCATCCGGATGGGGCCGGTGTTGAGCAGGGTGACCAGGATCGACAGCTGTGCCAGCGTCAGTTCGGCGGCGGCTTCGCGGTTGGCATTGCTGTCTCCGCGGCGCAGCATCGAGAAGAGCTTGGTCAGCGTCTGCTGCAGGCCTTCTGCAAGCTCAGTCACCTCGGGAACGGTGATCGCTCCGGCGTCGGTCTCGGACATAGTTCGCTAGTCTAACCTGTCGTCTTGAGCAAGCAGGTGCTGTCGTGGCCGAATTTGTCAAAGAACCTGTGCGAGAAAATCGCGCAGCCGTGGTGTTTCGGCGGCGGAGAAGATGCGCTCCGGCGGTCCCTGTTCGACGACCCGGCCGTGGTCCATGAAGGTCACCGCATCCGCAGCCGAACGTGCGAACCCCATTTCGTGCGTCACCACGACCATCGTCATGCCGTCGGCACCCAAGTCGGCGATCAGCGCCAGGATGCCTTTGACCAGTTCAGGATCAAGCGCTGAGGTGGCCTCGTCGAAGAACATCACCTGTGGCGCCATCGCCAGCGCGCGGGCGATTGCCACCCGCTGCTGCTGTCCGCCGGACAGCATGCCGGGGCGCGCATCGGCCTTGTGCCGCAAGCCGACTCGATCCAGCTGCGTCAGCGCCAGATCCCGTGCCGCATCGGCCGAAAGGCGCTTGAGCTTGCGGGGTGCCAGCGCGACGTTGTCCAGCACGGTGCGGTGCGGGAACAGGTTGAACTGCTGGAAGACCATTCCGATGCGCTGGCGCAACCGGTCCGGATCGTCGTGCAGCACCGAACGTCCGTCCAGCAGAATGTCACCGCGATCCGGTTCGTAGATGCGGTTGAGGGTCCGCAGCAGGGTGGACTTGCCCGAACCCGACGGCCCGATCACCGCGGTCGTGGTGCCGGCCGGAACTTCGAGGTCGACGCCGCGTAGCACCGCGTTGGGACCGAACGAGAGATGCAGATCGCTGCCGGCCAACGAAACCGGGTCAGTGGCCGGGGTGGGCGTGGATGTCATCACGTGATCTCCTGCCCGGCTGCCGGGTCGGCGGGAGCGAGGGGATCTTGCGCCTCGGTGGGCGTGCGGCCCCGGCGCAACCGGGCGTCGATCAGGTTGACCAGGTGAGTCAGCGGAATGGTCAGCAGTAGGTAGAAGATGCCGGCGGCCACCAAGGGGGAGAGGTTACCGGTCTGGGCGTTGAGGTCCCGACCCACCTGAAAGAGCTCACGCTGGCTGGCGATCAGACCGAGGAAGTACACCAGCGACGACGCCTTGAGCAGTGAGATGAATTGGTTCACCAGCGCCGGCAAGACCCGTCGCACCCCCTGCGGCACCACCACCAACCGCATTGACGCCGAATAGCTGAACCCCAGCGCACGGGCCGCCTCCATCTGACCGGACTCCACACTCTGGATACCGGACCGCAGGATCTCGCCGACATACGCGGCGGCCATCAGCCCCAGTGCCGCGATGCCCAGCGGATACGGGTTGTTGCCGGTCAGCCCACCGACAACCGGGCCGAAACCCAGTCCGATCACCAGGATGATCACCACTTCGGGAAGCCCGCGGAAGATGTCGGTGTAAACCCTTGCCGGCCAACGCATCCACCGGGTGCGCGAAATCCCGGCCACCGCCAGCACCATGCCCAGCAGCAGTCCGATGACACTCGCAGACAACGTGAGGATCAGCGTGTTGGGCAGACCGGTGTGGAACAGGTCGGGAATGGCTTTGCGGTAGAGGTCCCACGTGAAGAATGCGCTACCCAGTTGTGCGAGCGTCGATTTGGGTGCGGGATGTTCCCCGGTGCCGGTTGCGGCTGCATGTCGGGCGGCAATTGCCGCGAAGTCCGGAAGTTGTGGCGTCACTGCGGCTTTGGACCCCGGTTTCCAGCCGGGTGGCAGGGCCCGCGGAACCCAGTCGGAGTACAGCCTGGCCCAGGTGCCGTCGGCGATCACGGCGTCCAGCCCGGAGTTCAGCGCGTTGATCAATGGCTTGTTCTCGTTCTCCACCGCGTAGGCGACGAAATTGTCCAGGCTGAAAGTGTTTTCGATGATCACTACAGGATCGCCGGGTTTGATGGTGCCCAGCGCCTGTTGAGACGGCGCGACCCAGGCGTCGATCTGGCGGGTCTTGAGGTTCGCGTAGACCGTGTTGTAGTCGGGGAATTTGACCGGGTCCAGATGCAGGGTGTCGACGACGTAAGCCTCCTGCACGGTGCCCTGCACGACGCCGATGCGCTGGCCGGCGGCCAGCTTCGAGAAGCTGGTGATCGTCGATCCGGTAGGCACCACCAGTGAGAAGTACCCGAAGTCGTAGCCGTTGGTGAAGCCGACCGTGCGCCGACGAGCATCGGTGGTGGTGATCGAGGACGAACCGACGTCGAATCGCCGCGACGCCACTTGCGCCAACAGCCCGGAGAAGTCGGTGCCGACGAAATTTATTCGTAGACCGAGCTTTTCGGCAATGGACCGCAACAGCTCGTTGTCGAAGCCGGTGAACTGGCCCCGGGAGTTGATGCAGATGCTCGGTGGCGCGTCCGAGAGCGTGCCGACCGTCAGGACGCCGGGTGTGCCCAGGCCCAGGGCCTTGACGTCGACGGATTCCAGCGGCTGCACGTTCGGTGTCGTGTACTTGTCTTCCGCGGGCCCCTTGGCGGCGGCGGCCAGGTTGGTCGGCAACGGGCTGGCGCTGTCCACACCGGGGGGCGAGCATTGGTCGGCGGCCACCGGTGGGGCCAGCATCAGCCCGAGTGCGAGCATGGCTGAGGCGACGATGCCGACGAGACGCGCGGCGTGCACCCTCATCCTGGCCAACCTAGTCCGATGTCGACCGTCGGCGGGGGGTTCGGCTCGATGCGGATTAATTCGCGGTGCTGTCTCCGAAAAGTTCACTGCAGCCAGGAATCGCCATGCGGGCCTTCTCGAGTTCCGGTGTTGGATATTTCTTCTTCAACTCCGCGCCCTGCTGTCCCAGCCGAACGGCCAGATCGGTTACCTTGCTCACGCCGGTTCGGATGTCGGCTTCGGTTTCGGCGACTCGAATCGACGATGCAAGGTCATGAAACTGCTGGACGGCGGACTTGGTGAGGGCTTTGGCCTCCGCGTCGCCGGCGACCCCCTCTCCATTGGGCGGGTCGCCGAGTGCGTCGCTTTTGGCCAGCATGTCCTGCTGCGCGTCACCGAATGCCGCTACCGTATCGGCCAGTGCCGCCTGGTTGCGCATGTTGGCAGTGAAATCGTGCAGCAACTTCTGAAAGTGGTCGGTGTAATCGGCCATCAAGTCGCATTCGGCTTTGGCGTAGTCGCCTAGCGTTCTACCGCCAGTGTCGTGGCC
>DASUGW010000242.1:0-16067 GCA_036273805.1 Mycobacterium sp. | reverse complement strand
CGAAGCCGTCGAGCACGTTGTAGGACGGGGCAATGCCGGCCGCGGTCGCGGACTCGGCCGCGCCGATGGACCTGTTGCCGGAGCGGCACAGGAACACCACCGGCCGCTCGCCCGGGGTCACACCGGCGGCGATCAGATCCTCGACGAACGCGTCATTGTGGGTGCCGTCGAGGCGATTCCACTCCACATACACCACCTCGCGGCCCAGCCCTGAGACGTCGGGAACCCCGACGAACCGCCATTCGGCCTCGGTCCGGCAGTCCACCAGCACCGCATCCGGCCGGTCATTGAGCATCTTCCACGCCTGCTCGGGCGTGATGTCTCCTGCGTAGCTCACGACTTCAGAGTTTTCCACATCGTTTTCGTTGCCAACCACTACGGACCGGCGGTGCACAGCCGCCAGGTGCCGTCCTCCCGGACGAAGGACGCCGCGACGGTGATCTTGTTGTCCTTGGCGTTGGCGAAGTAGTAGATGACCTTCGCGGTCGCATGGTCGCCGTCGACGGTGACACCGGTGACGTTGTCGACGTACCGCGCGCCGTGCTGAGCAACCGATTCGCGTTGCCGGGCGAGCACGTCAGCTTCGGTACCGGCGAGCTGGGCGCACGTGTTGGCCCGGACATCGGCGTAGTTCAGGCGCTGCAGCCCGTCGTTCTGTCCGAGCGCCGCCCGCACGACCGCCTCGCGCTGACTGTCGGCGCCGCGGTCGTGCATATTGACCAGCCAGATACCGGCGACCACCACCACGATGAGCGTCAGCGCGCCGAGAAACGGCCACGGTGTGGCGCCGGTGTTCTCGTCATCCTGGGTCCGGCGCTCGCCGATCACTGGTTCCATCCTTTGCGCAGTGCGCGCGACACCTGGTTGACCCGGTCGCGGGCAGTGGTGACGTCGGCCCCGGTGGCCAGCAGCAGTGCCGCCCGCCGGCGCCCCTGCGAATCATCCCGCCCACCAGAGTCATTGTGCTGTAAGAAGATTCGCAGGTCACTCTCGGGTACCTGCAAGGCGTCGTTCAGCGTGGCGGTCGGTATCGGGGCAGTCGGACCGTCTGCTTGCGCGTAGCGCACTTCGGCGGCGGCCGGCGAGATCATGATGGTGTCGGTGGGCAGACCCAGCGCCACCCGGGCATACAGGTCGAACACCGACAGGCGCTGCGAGCGCAACGTCACCAGGCCCGCATCCGGCGGGCGCGTGCTGACGTCGGAGAAGTAGACCTCGTCGCCGCGCACCAGCAGCTCGACGGCGAACACGCCGCGTCCGCCGAGCGCGGTGGTGATCCGCGCGGCGATGGAGCGGGCGGCGTCCAGCGCGATCCCGCTCAACCGGTGCGGCTGCCAGGCCTCCAGCACCGTCTCACCGGACCCGTCGACCTGGCGATGGCCGATCGGTTCGCTGAACTGCAGATCCGGGCCGGCGCCGCGAACCGTGATCAGGGTGACCTCGTAGTCGATCTCGACCACCGTCTCGGCCAGCACCCGTTGCCGTGGCCCGGCGCAGCGCTCCCACGCGGCGGCGATGTCCTCGGCGCGCAGCAGAACCGACTGTGGTTCGCCGGGGTGCGCGGCAACCGGTTTGACCACCAACGGGAACCCCGCGTGCTCGGCGAGTGCGGACAACTCGTCGACCGACCCGACGAACCAGAACGGCGCCGTCGGCAGGCCCAGTTCGTCAGCCGCCAGCCGGCGCAGGCTCTCCCGGTCCGCGGACAGCCGGACGGCACGTGGGTCCGGCACCACGTCCGGGTGCCCATCAACGTCGGCGTCGAATGCGATCACGTGATCGGGATCCGGCGCACCGGGTTCGATCACCACGGCGCCGAGATGACCCAGGCTCGCCCGCAAGCCGGGTTCAAGATCGCCTGCGCCCCGCAGCAGTACCCGCTGCGTCATGCTCGCAGCTCCAGATCGACATAGCACCAGCGCCAGGATTCGCCGGGCTCGACCGAGCGCATCACCGCATGGCCGGACTCGGTGAAGTGGCCGGTGGCGTGCTTCCCCGGACTGGAATCGCAGCACCCGACGTGTCCGCAGGTCAGGCACATACGCAGGTGTGCCCATGTGCTCACGCCCTCGGCGAGGCACTCCTGACAGCCCTCGGTCAGCCGCTGGGGTTCCGTGGAATCCGCGACCGCTGCCAGGTGTTCACACCCCTGATTCGGTGGCGGCTCGGCCCGTCGCCGGGTGCGCCTGATCATCGGCGATGCTGCATGCTGCTGATGGCCCGCATTCAGCCAAGGATACGGAGGTCGGTGCCGTGGCAACCGGAGTGTCAACCGAACTGCTGGCTGTGATGGTGGGGGCGGTGCTGCTGTCGGCGCTGGCCCGCCGCTACAACGTCTCCTCGCCGCTGGCGCTGGTGGTCGCAGGTCTGGGGGTCGGCCTGATTCCCGGCATCCCGCAGATCGAGCTGAACTCGAATCTGGTGCTGTTTGTCATCCTGCCGCCGCTGCTGTGGTCGGCCGGCCTGGAGAGCTCCTATGTGAACCTGCGCAACAACCTCAAGCCCATCGCCCTGCTGGCGGTGGGGCTGCCGGTGGTGACGACGGTGGCTGTCGGCTACGTGGCCTACCACACGGTGCCGGACCTGACGCTGGCAGCGGCGCTGGTGCTCGGCGCCATCGTCGCGCCGCCGGATGCGGTGTCCGCCACGGCCATCGGCCGTCAACTGGGGCTGCCGCGCCGGTTGATGACGTTGCTCGGCGGGGAGAGCCTGCTCAACGACGCGACGGCCCTGACGGTCTACAAGGTCGCGCTGGCCGCGGCCGTGGGCGCCGGGCAGAGCTGGGGGCATTCTGCCGGCGTGTTCGTCCTCGCGGTGACCGGCGGGGTCGTCGTCGGTGCGGCGATCGGCCTGGTCATCGTCGCGATCCGGGAATGGCTTGACGACGACCTGTCGGAGAGCGCCATCGGCCTGGTCGCTCCATTCGTCGTGTATCTGCTGGCCGAGGAGGTGCACGGCTCGGGGGTGCTCGCCGTGGTGGTGGCGGCACTGATCTCCGGGCGCCGCTCGACCGAGGCGGGGTATGCGGCCCGACTGCAGGACTACGCGGTGTGGCGCAGCGTGCAGTTGCTGCTGGAATCGTTCGCCTTCCTGATGATCGGCCTGCAACTACCGCAGGTGGTACGTGAGATGCGCGGCACCCCGGCGAACGTGGTGGTGCTCTCGTCGGTGGCGGTGTTCGTCACCGTGCTCGCCGTCCGCGTCGCCGCGGTTTTCGCGACGACGAGGCTGCAGCCCATCCAAAGCCGCCGCCGCGGCGAGCGAGCGCAGAAGCCCGATGCCGCGCAGACGCTCGTGGTGGCCTGGGCGGGAATGCGTGGCGTGGTATCCCTGGCCGCTGCCTTCGGCGTGCCGTTGACGACGTTGTCCGGCGCGCCGTTCCCGGGGCGGCCCTACGTGGTGTTCCTGACGTTCGTCGTGGTGGTGGGCACACTGTTGCTGCACGGTATGACGTTGCCGTGGCTGATCCGCCGACTCGACCTGGCCGACCGCGACAACCAAGCCGACGCGCTGGCCATTGTCGGCGCACGCACCAAGGCCGCCGACGCCGCCGACGCGAAACTCGACGAGATCCTGGCCACCAAGCGCGATTCCGACATCCCCATCGACGTCTACGAGCGGGCCGCGGGCCTGCTGCGCCGGGCCAACGAACGGCGGCGTAACGGCGCCTGGGAGGAACAGCTGGGCCGCGGCGCCGATGAGCTCGGTGCCTCGCCGAGTGCGGCGTTCCGCAAGCTGCGGCTGGCGATGCTGGCCGCCGAACGCCGCGCGATGATCGACGAACGTGACGCCGGCCGCATCGACGACGAGGTGTTGCGTTCCCTGCTGCACGATCTGGACCTCGAAGAGGCGGCACTGAACCGGGGCTAGACAACTGCGGAGTCGAGCCGACGCTGCCGCGGCGAGGCACGAGCCGGGGCTGAGGAGCGAGACAATTGCGGAGTCGAGCCGACGCAGCCGCGGCGAGGCACGAGCCGGGGCGGAGGAGCGAGACAATTGCGGATAGTCCCGCCCGGCGGTGGGTACCTTCATGTCCGTGATGAATAGGGCATGGGTATGGGCGTTGCTGCTGGCGGTGGCCGGTGGGCTGATCATCGGGCTGGCGGGCAACGACAGTTCGGCATCCCAGTCGCCGGTGGCGCTGCCGCCGTCTGCCGAGTCGGCCCGCGCAGCCGCCCTTGTCCGCGAATTCCCCGGGGGTGACCGCGCACCCGCCATCCTGGTGCTGACGCGAGGAGACGGCGCACCACTTTCCGACGCCGACCGCGCCGCGGCTGCGCAGGCCCAGGAGCGGGTGGCCGGCACTCCGCTGACGTTCTCCGAAGACGGGCAGGCGGCACTGTCGGCGGTGCCGATGGACGCCAGCTTATCCGGCTTCGCCCTGAATGACGCCGTGAAGTCCTTGCGCGCCAAGGCTTCTGACGGCATACCCGGCGAACTGCGCGCACAGATCACCGGCGGGCCGGCGTTCGGAGCGGACATCGCCAACGCGTTCTCCGGCGCCAACATCACCCTGCTGGCGGTCACCGCGGCCGTGGTGGCGCTGCTGCTGATCCTGACCTACCGCTCCCCGGTGCTGTGGCTGGTCCCGCTGCTGGTGATCGGGTTCGCCGACCGGGTCGCCGCGGGACTGGGGACGCTGGTGGCCTCGGCCGTCGGACTGACGCCGGACGGTTCGACGTCGGGCATCACGAGCGTGCTGGTCTTCGGAGCGGGCACCAACTATGCGCTGCTGTTGATTTCGCGCTACCGCGAAGAGCTGGGTCGCATCGGGTCGCGTGACCATCGGCACGCCCTGGGGGTCGCGGTGCGGGCGGCGGCGCCGGCGATCATCGCCAGCAATGCCACCGTGGTGCTGGCGCTGCTGACCCTGCTGCTCGCGTCGGCGCCGAGCACCCGCAGCCTCGGTGTACAGGCCGCGGTGGGCCTCGTCGTCGCGGCGGTGTTCGTGCTGCTGATGCTGCCGCCGCTGCTGGCCCTGTTCGGGGTCCGGTTGTTCTGGCCTTTCATTCCCCATCCCGGCACCAAACCGCTTGCCGAAAGCGGCTTTTGGCACCGTATCGCCTCGGGTGTGGCACATCGGCCAGGCCGCATCGCGGTGGCCGCGATCGTCGGTCTGGCACTGCTGTGCACGGGACTGTTCGCCACCCCGATCGGGCTGTCGCAAACCGAACAGTTCCGGGTGCAGGCCGAATCTGTAGCCGGCTATCAACTTGTGGCCCAGCACTTTCCGAGCGGCCTGACCGACCCGACTCGGGTGGTGGCCCACACCGCCAGCGCCGAGGCCGTCCAGCACGCGATCACGGCAACACCGGGCGTCGTCTCCGCCGCACCGGCCGGTGAATCTGCGAACGGGCTGACCCAGTGGTCGGTCGTCCTCGACGCTGCGCCCGCCTCCGATCAGGCCTTCAAAACGATTGATGCCCTTCGGGCTTCGGTTCACGCCGCGGATTCGGGCGCACTGGTCGGCGGTTCGGACGCCTCGGCCCGCGACGCCGCTGCCGCTGCGCAGCGTGACCGCATGGTGGTGATCCCGGCTATCCTGGCCGTCGTGCTGGTGGTGCTCTATGTCCTGTTGCGTTCACTACTGGCACCGCTGGTGCTGGTGGCGGTAACCGTGCTCTCGGCGCTGGCGGCGCTGGGCCTGGGCGGCTGGGCCAGTGTGCACATCTTCGGTTTTCCGGCGCTGGACTACACCACGCCGCTGTTCGCGTTCCTGTTCCTCGTCGCGCTCGGTGTGGACTACACGATCTTCCTGGTCACCCGCGCCCGCGAGGAGACGGCGGAGTACGGCACCCGGACCGGCATCGTGCGGGCCGTGTCGGCGACCGGAGCGGTGATCACCAGCGCCGGCATCGTGTTGGCCGCGGTGTTCTGCGTGCTGGGCGTGCTGCCGCTGATCGTGCTGACGCAGTTGGGCATCATCGTCGGCCTCGGCATCCTCCTGGATACCTTCCTGGTGCGCACGGTGATCATCCCGGCGCTGTTCACGTTGATCGGCCCACGCATCTGGTGGCCCCAGAACCTGGAGCCGTCACACGGGCATCATGCCCGCCCTGACCAACCGCGCGCCGCCGACCGGTCACCGAAATAACTTCCAGGGCTGCAGTTTTCGCCGCGCGACGACCCTGGGCGTCATCTCGGTAACGGGTTAGCCGTCCCGGTGGTGCAGGTCGATGATCCCGGCCCGCGCCAACGCCAGCAGGCTGACCATCAGCACCCAGGCCGGGAAGGTCAGCGTGATCCACATCGACATGTCGGTGACGATCAACAGCGCGACCGCAACCGCGTAGGTGACGGCGATCAGCCAGCGCGGCATCAGGCCCGTCTTGAGCCAGATGGTGGCCAGCGAGATCATGAAGACCGCACCCATGCGCACGCCGTAGCTCTTCGTGAGCGCCAGCAGCAGGGCCTGCCCGAACGCCGCGATCGCGACGTGGGTAGGACCGTCCACCGCGGCGGCACGACTGGCCACCAGCGCCGCGCCGACCGCCGACGACACGAACATCATCGCCAGAAACAGCAGGCCGCTCCCGAAGAACACCGTGGCGAAGAACCGGTCCTCAAAGCGCCCCAGCCCGTCGCGGACCACGGCGATGAACCACAGGAAGCTCAGACCGCAGAACGGCATCAGCACCGCGGCGACCCGCAACTGCCCGGCTGCACCCTGCAGCCACTGCGATCCCGGCGCCGCACCTTCGGGCAGTGCGGTCACGATCAGGCAGATGGCCGTGGCGAACAGCACCGCGAACAACACTCCCGCAAGGCCAGCGGCCCGGGGGGTGGACAGCCGGTGCGGGCGCGTGCTCAAGGCTGGCCGGCCAGCAGCCTGATCATCAAACCGTGGGCTTCGGCGAGCAGATTGCCCTCCCCGTCGCGCAGTTCGGCATTCACGAACGCCTTGCGGCCCTCCGCCTCCCGAATCCAGGACCGCAGCTGCAGTGGGACGTCGATCGGCGTGACCTTGCGGTAGTCGACATGCAGGAAGCCGGTCCGGCTGATCGGCCGGCCGGCAGCGTGGATCACCATGCCGAAAGACGAGTCGAACATGAGCGGCAACACCCCGCCGTGCACCGCATAGTTGCCGCCGACGTGGTAGCGGCTGAACTGCACCGTCAGCTCCACACCGTCGGGATCGAACTTGATCACCCGGTACGGCGGCATCAGCAGACTGCCCGCGCCGGGCAGATCCGGCACCCGGTTGGCCGGGCCCACTCCCTCGGGCGCTTCGAACGGTTCGAGCTCGGCGACGACGGCCTCAACCCTGTCGGCGACGTCGTCCCAGGTCGCCGGGTCGGGGTTGGCCGACACCGCGAGGTCCTGCAGTCGCCGCATGGACGCCAGGAAGCGACCGAAGCCCGGCCCCGGTTTGGCCGGCTCGAAGACCGGGAAGCCGCCGTGGCGGTCGTAGTCCGGGTCGGCCCGCCTGGGGTCCAAACCGTAATCCGGGCTTTCGTCCGCCGTCATCAGCGCGGGGCCAGCACGTCGCGGCGCACGATGGTCTGGTCCCGGCCGGGTCCCACACCGATGCACGAGATATGTGCTCCGGCAAGCTCTTCGAGCCGCAGCACGTAATCGCGCGCACGCACCGGCAGGTCCTCGAATTCACGCGCGGTGGAGATGTCCTCCCACCAGCCGGGCATCTCCTCGTACACCGGAACCGCCTTGGCGATGTCGCTCTGGGCCATCGGCATCTCGTCGGTGCGCTTGCCGTCCACGGTGTACCCGACGCAGATCGGCACCGTCTCCAACGACGAGAGCACGTCGAGCTTGGTCAGGAAGTAGTCGGTGATGCCGTTGACGCGGGTGGCGTATCGGGCGATGACGGCGTCGAACCAGCCGCACCGCCGCGCCCGGCCCGTCGTCACGCCGACCTCGCCGCCCGTTTTGGACAGGTAGGCGCCGAACTCGTCGAACAACTCCGTCGGGAAGGGGCCGGAGCCCACCCGGGTGGTGTAGGCCTTGAGGATGCCGAGCACCGTGGTGATCCGCGTCGGACCGATGCCCGAGCCCACGGACGCGCCGCCCGCTGTCGGGTTCGACGACGTCACGTACGGGTAGGTGCCGTGGTCCACGTCGAGCAGCGTGCCCTGGGAGCCCTCCAGCAGGACCGTCTGGCCGGCCTCCAGTGCGTTGTTGAGCAGCAGCCGGGCGTCGGCGATGCGGTGTTTGAAGCCCTGGGCCTGCTCGAGAAGGGTGGCGACCACCTCGTTGGGATCCAGCGCCTTGCGGTTGTAGATCTTGACCAGCACCTGGTTCTTGAAATCCAGCGCCGCCTCGATCTTGTGCGCCAGTGCGTCCTCATCGAGGACATCGGCCACGCGGATGCCCATGCGGGCGATCTTGTCCTGGTAGCAGGGCCCGATGCCGCGACCGGTGGTGCCGATCTTCTTGCTCCCCGCGTACCGCTCGGTGACCTTGTCGATCGCCACGTGGTACGGCATGAGCAGGTGGGCATCTGCCGAGATCAGCAGTCTCGAGGTGTCCACGCCGCGCTCCTCGAGGCCCTGCAGTTCGCTGAGCAGTACACCCGGGTCGACGACGACACCGTTGCCGATGACGTTGGTGACTCCCGGGGTGAGGATGCCGGACGGGATCAGGTGCAGTGCGAAGTTCTCCCCCGTCGGCAACACCACCGTATGACCGGCATTGTTGCCGCCCTGGTAGCGCACCACCCACTGCACGTGTCCACCGAGCAGATCGGTGGCCTTGCCTTTCCCTTCGTCGCCCCACTGGGCGCCGATGAGGACGATTGCCGGCATGGCAGAATCTCCCGCCTAATTGTGTTCAAGCCGGTGACACACCTTATCCGAGATGACCGTCACCTGTATAAAAGGAGCTCCGTTGGCGGCCGTACTGCGTTTTGGCGACCGTGGGGTACCCCGGTCACTGCGCGGGCTTCAGGCGGTCACGCTCCCGACAGCACCGGCCGACGCCGCCGACGTGATCGACGGAATTACCGCGGACGTCGGCCGGGTCGTCGTGCTGGGGTCAACAGCTGATCTGGCGACGGTACTGACGCGGTTGCTGCGCACCGAGCGACTCGATGTCGAGGTGGCCCACGTGCGCCGGTGGTGGCACGCCCGCCGCGCTATTTCTGCTGCAGCGCAACGTGTTCCACTGATTCGCGACGAGACCGGGCAGGTGCTCGCCGGGGCTGCGCTGTGGCTGCCGCCGGATGGTAGCCAGGCCATCCAGGGCGAGGCGATCGTCGACGACACGGTGCTGTTCGACGGCGAGTTCGCCGGGGTGCGCGTGCAGCCGACCCTGGCGATGCCCGGCCTGCGAGCCGCCCCGCTGGGGCCCCGCCTGCTGCCGGCTCGCTGGGTCAGCGGCCGGGCCGCGCAGTTGGGCACGACGGGCGCACGGGTGGTGCGCGACGGCGTCCCGGCGCCGCGGGAAGTCCGCCGGTCGACGTTCTACCGCCATACTCAGGGCTGGCTGCGGGTTTGACCAGGTAGTTTCGGGCCTATGAACCTTCGCCCGGCCGAGCAGTCGGTGCGGCCCAGCCCGATCTTCCTGGCGCTATTGGCGCTGACGGCTGTCGGCGGGGTGCTGGCCTGGCGGGCCGGAGCGGCGCAGCCGGACAACGGCCCGCTGGCATATGCCGGCGTGTTCACCCTGGTGATCGCGGGCTGGGTGGTGTCCCTGTGCCTGCACGAGTTCGGCCACGCCTTCACGGCCTGGCGCTTCGGCGACCACGACGTCGCGGTCCGCGGCTACCTGAGCCTCAACCCGTTCAAGTACACCAATCCGCTGCTGTCGATCGGCCTGCCGCTGCTGTTCATCGCCATGGGTGGCATCGGCCTGCCCGGCGGCGCGGTGTGGGTGCGCACCGGCGGTATGCCCAACTGGCGGCGCACCGTGGTCAGCCTGGCGGGACCGTTCATGAACCTGCTGCTCGCGGTGCTGCTCCTGGGAGCGGCGCGCATCTTCTACCACCATGGCCACAGCGTGTTCTGGTCCGGCATCGCCTTCCTGGGCCTGCTACAGGTGATGGCGGTCGTGCTCAACCTGATCCCGATTCCCCCGCTGGACGGCTACGGCGCGCTGGAACCACACCTGAGCCCGGCCGTGGCGCGCTCACTGGAACCGCTCAAGCAGTACGGGTTCTTCATCCTGCTGTTCATCCTGATCGCGCCGCCGCTGAACGGCTGGTTCTTCTCGTTCGTCTACAAGGTCTATGCCGCGCTCGGCGGGATCGGGCAGCTCGCTTCCATCGGGTACGGGCTCACGCTGTTCTGGCACCGCTGAGCCACCCCTTGCCCCATATGCGTGTTTACGCATATATTCCGAGGTATGGGTGCGGGTCATGATCACAGCCACGGGGGCGACACCCGTGTCAGCCGGATGCTCGTCGCCGCGGGCATCCTGGCGGCGTTCTTCGCACTCGAGCTCGGAACCGCACTGTGGATCAACTCGATCGCGCTGCTCGCCGACGCCGGGCACATGCTCACCGACCTGGTGGCAATGTTCATGGGCCTGGGCGCGGTACTGCTGGCCCGGCACGGTCCCGCCTCGGCGGCCCGTACCTACGGCTGGCACCGCGCCGAGGTGTTCACGGCGGTGGCCAACGCCGCGCTGCTGATCGGCGTCGCGGCGTTCATCCTGTACGAGGCATTCGAGCGGCTCGGCAACGCACCCGAAGTCCCCGGCGTGCCGATGATCGTCGTCGCCACCGCGGGATTGATCGCCAACGCGGTGGTCGTCCTGCTGCTGCGGTCGGACTCGGACAAGAGCCTGGCGGTCAAGGGCGCCTACATGGAGGTGGTGGCCGACACCGTAGGCAGCATCGGCGTCCTGATCGCCGGCATCGTCACCGTCACCACCGGGTGGCCGTATGCCGACGTGGTGGTGGCGGTGCTGGTGGCGCTGTGGGTGCTGCCCCGCGCGATCTCGCTGGCGAGGCAGGCGCTGCGCATCCTGAGCGAGTCGTCACCGACCCATATCGACGTCGAGGAACTCCGTGCTGCCCTCGCACAGGTCGACGGTGTCACCGACGTGCACGACCTACATGTCTGGACGCTGGTGCCGGGCAAGGACATGGCCACCGCGCACCTGACCAGCTCGGCCGATGCCGCGCGGGTACTCGGTGACGCCCGCGCGGTAATGGCCGCACGTGGCCTCGAGCACGCCACCGTCCAGGTCGAGCCCCCCGCCGGGGACTGCCACGCGGACTGTTAATTCGGCGCCGGGCCTCGCGCTCGCGGAACTACACCGCTCGCCGAACCCGCCGGTCAGCTCAGACCGAGCTCGCCGCGCGCCGCGGGGTCGCAGTCGTCGAGCAGATCCAGGCAGCGCTGATACTCGTCGGTCTCGCCGATCTCGCGGGCCGCGCGCGCCAGAGCGGCCACACACCGCAGGAATCCCTGATTGGGTTCGTGCGCGAACGGCACCGGGCCGAAGCCCTTCCAGCCGTTGCGCCGCAGCTGGTCCAGGCCACGGTGGTACCCGGTGCGGGCATATGCATAGGCCGTGACCGCCTGGTTCTCGTCCAGGGCCCGTTCGGCCAGCGTGGCCCATGCGACCGAGGCCGACGGGTGCGCCGCGGCCACGCTCGTCGCCTTCTCCCCCGCCTGCAGTTGCGCCTCGGCCTCGGGATCACCCGGCAGCAGCACCGGATCCGGCCCGAGCAGATCACCCATTCGCGTCATGGCGACCATTGTGCCGTGCGCCCTGAGATCGTCAGCGCCACACCCGCGCTAGGCTCGACGCAGCACCGAAACTGGCAAGGACACCATCACCGATGTCGATTCCTCAGGAACCCGGATCCCGCAACCCGGACGCCGAACCGGACACCGTGGCCGCGGACGAAATGCCGGAGGCCCAAACCGAGGTATTCAGCGCCCCCGGCCCGATCGAACCCGATCCGCCCCCGCCGGCCATCACCGGGGAACGCCGATTCACCGCACCGTCGGGCTTCGACGCCGGGTCCACGCAGATCATCAACCGTCCACCGGATCCGGCCACCGAAATCATGGACATCGCCACGGGTCCCATCCCGACCACGAAGTTCGCTGCCCCACAATCGATTCCGGGGCGCTCAGGGCGCCGACCGAAGCTGGGCGGCGCCGGCCGGAGCCGGTGGGGCTGGGTGTTCGCGGTCATCCTGGTGCTGGCCGCACTGGCCGCGGTGGCCATCCTCGTCACGATGCTGCTGACCCGCGACAGTTCACAGGCCACACATCAGCCGTACCCGCTCAGCGCGGCGGATCACCCCGCCACGCGAAGCTGTTGACGTATTTCGCCATATCCAGCGCGAGCTGCAGGTTGGCCCCGGACGGGTGCCCGTTTCCGAAGCTGGGGCTGAATTCGTGGTACGGCCCGACGGCCGACGCGATCAGCGCGTAGTCGTTCTTGACCGCGACGATGAGCAGTATCCGCAGCCGGGTGTAGGTGCCGGTGGCGTCCTGCGGGTAGTCATCGGCCGCCACGCCGTAGCCGGGCTGGTATCCCACCGACGCATTCGGTATCTCGTAGGCGATCGTGGCATCGGGGTAGGACCGCCGGAGCAGGTCCTCGGCGACATGTTTGGGATCGCGGCCGTCGGCGGCCTCGCCGTGCAGTTCCAGTGTCCCGGTGTCACCGGCGGTGAAGTCGAGCACCACCCCGCTCGGATTGAAGGTCGAGCGATACGCCGTCCCCTGCCCCGGATAGGACACCGTGAAATCGCCGTCGGCGGAGGTGAACTGGGGGTTGGTGGCCACCGGCGTCCCGATCGGGGGCGCACCACAATCGGGCGGGCACACGTACCGCCCCGGCGGAGACGTCAGCAGCGCCGAGATACCCACCGCGATGACGGCCATGGCACTCACCCCGGCACCGACGGCCAGGGCCAGGCGGCGGCGCGTCGCGCGCACCGGACGACCGGTCTGTCCGGGAGTGCGCGCCGATCGTGAGAACGCCCGCAACGCCACCCCGCAATCGGGGCAAAACCGGGTTCCCGGGGCCGCGGGCCCGCAGTCCGGACACGCCACCGGCTCCGCACTGTCGATCTCCTCGTACAGCAGAGCCGTACGCGCCGCGATTCGTGAGGCCAGCACCGCCAGCACGGCAAGGATCAGGTGCAGGACCAGGTGCAGCCCTTGCCGGAAGGCGAAGATCTCGATCGCCCGCTGCGCCGCGTAGAGCACGATGGCGACCGCCACTGCGGCCAGCACGGCGCGGGCGCTGATGCGCCCGGTTGATCGGCTCCGGAACCACAGCGCGATGCCGAAGAGGCCACCCACCCCGGCCGCCGTCAACGGCACCGCGACGCCCTGGATGCCCACCTCGACGAGCAGGCCCACAGTTGAGCGCCGCGCGGTCGTCGGCCCCGCCGTCAACTGGGGCGCCAACCTGGCGACGGTTGCCGCGGCTGTGAAAGATATGGCCCCCAGCGCGCCGATCACATACCCGTCCAGCGATTCCCGCAGCCCCGCCGTCCTGGGCCGCAGCAGCGCGACGATGACGGCGGGCAGCAGCATGAGCAATGCCCCGGCAGCCGTCAACGCCATCCCCTGCGGCAGGACATGATCGGTCTCCGGGGCTGAGGCCATTGGCACGTCGTACGTGTGCGACACCATCCGGCCGCTGACCACGCCCCAAACCGCGCCTATCGCCACCCCGACGATCGCGGTGAGCGCGATCAGCCGCCGCGGAAAGTCCTGGAACACATCGGATTCGACGAGGTACAGGGTGAAAAGCAGGGCAAATCCGAGAGCCGCGACAGCGACGAGGGGTGCCTGCCACCGCAACACCGCGAATGCGACGAGCGCAACGAGCAGTACACCCAGTGCGATGCGAAACGGCCGGCGCGCATGGGTTGTCAGCCGGGGGAACAGCGAGCTGACAACCGAGGGCCGCAGGACACCCTCACCCGGGGCCACCGGATGGCCGCGCATGCCGCGACGCCCGAACCGACGGACACGACCGTGCTGCGCACCGCACGACGCGCAGAACGAACCGGACGGGCCCGTCGTGCCACAGGCCGTACATGTCAGGTCGGGCTGCTGATCACCGCTGTCGGTCACCGATGGTTCGCCTTGTGCTGCACATCGAGCAGATTGCGAACGAGGTTGTCCACGTTGGGACTTCCCAATCCGGTGACCAGGTCGTACCCGGGTGTCGACTGATCAACCGCATTGCCGCCCAGACTCACGTCACGGAATCCGGGGAGGTCCGCTCCCGCGGCAACCTGGTACAGCGACGGGTTCAGCTCGCCCAACCGCTTGCCGCCATTGGCTTCCAGATACTGGTTCATCAGGACCGTCAGGCCCGCCCAGATCGGAGCCGCCTGCGAAGTCCCCGCCCCGATCAACGGCTTGCCGCCGAACACGATCCGGACCCCGGTGAACGGATCGGCGACCGCGGAAACGTCGGGTGCCAGTCGTCGCGTACCGTCCCGGCCAGACGACACCCGGCGCTGATAATCGGGACGGTCGTACAGCTTCGACACACCGCCGGAGCTGCCCTGGGACAGCGGGCCGTCGCCCCACGCCTGCTCCGACAGCCAGTTTCCGGCGGCATCGGTGGACAGCGTGGTGCCACCCACCGACGTCATCTCCGGGATCGACGAAACCGCATCCAAACCGATGTCCGAAGGTCCAGGTGGCGAGGACCAGTCGTCTCCGCCTTTGCATTCCAGACCGCCGTTGTCGCCGGATGCGTCGAATGCCGTGGTCCCGCGTTTCTGGGCCTCCACCAGGGCACTGCGTACCGGAGCGAGGTCCGTCTGCGTCGGGAAAGCGTCGCAGGCCCACCCGATTGACAGGCTCCAGACGGCACCCGGATAGTCACGGTCGGCCGCGCGGAACATCTCGCCGATCTTCTCGTAGGCGCCGCCACCTTCGACCGTAGGGCGGGCGTTGACGACCACCAGTCGCGCATCCGGCGCGATGGCGTGCACGACTTCGAGATCCATCACCGTCTCGCCGTGGGGCGGACCGGGATTGCCACCGACGAGTATCGGTGTGAACCTCGGCAGGTTCGAGCTGTCGGCGAATGTGTCGAGATCACTCTGCTCATAGCCGTCGAACGCGAAGAACACGACTGTCGAGCCTTTGCCCGTATATCCCTGTTCCACAAGGGGATTGGCGTTGTACGCGGTCAGCAGCTCGTTGCGGCCCAGTCCGTTTACCGGGACGTCGAGGGGGAAGAAGTCGGGCCGGGCCATGTGATGCGGGGTATATCCGAGGATGCGCCCGACATCGGTGATGGTGCCGGACAGCGGCCTCGGCACCTCGGGTTGCTGCCGCGAAGCGTAGAAGACCTGACCCTTGCGACCGCGATAGTCGTGCACCGATACGTCGAACGCGCGGGCGATGTCACCCGCCCCGCCTTCGACGATCGCCCAGTCCTCGCCCGGCCGCCATCGAACCGAAAGCCCCCGCGTGCCCGCCCACTCGATCAATGCAGCGGGCCGACCGGCATCGCGCAGGCCTACCGTCACCGCCGCGCCGTCGGCGCCGGAGATGCCGAGATCCTGCGAACTGTCCAGCAGCGACGCGAACGGCCCAGCGATCAACGCCGGACTCGGCGCTGCCGAATCCGGCGACGAACCACAGGATGTCAGCAGTACCGCCACCCCGATCAGGGGTGCGATCCGACGGCACACCTTCATCGGCGCAGCGACGTAGCGACCCCTACTGACCGTAGTGGTTGTGCGGCGGGGACGGCGTCACAACCGTGGGTACCGGAACGGGAGACGGCGTGAACAGGTTTCCGCCGCCGGGGTTGAGACCCTTCTCCGTCGGCGACGGTGGCGGAGGCGGAGGGGTCGTCGTGGTGGTCGTGGTGGTCGTAGTCGTCGTCGTGGACGGAGCTTCGTTACCGCTCTTGCCACATCCCGCTGTGAATGCCCCCATGCCGATCAGAGCTGCCCCACCAACGGCAACCACGACTCGACGACGCAGAAGACGTGTATCCATTCCAGTCCTATCTGTTCGGGTCCCGACCAAAGCCACCATTCGCAAAGGCGTGTGCCGCGCGGAGAATTCCACGCAACCATACCCTCACTTGGATGTATGCGCCGGTTCATATGCAAACCAGCCTCATAGGGCAAACATTCCCGCCGGGCTTGCGCACCG
>DASUGW010000241.1:0-3972 GCA_036273805.1 Mycobacterium sp. | reverse complement strand
TGGTGGGTGCCGGGGACCCGACGTTGTCGGCGGTGGCGCCCGGCCAGCCCACCTGGTATCGCGGTGCGCCGCGGATCAGTGATCTGGTCGAGCAGGTGCGGCGCAGCGGCATGACACCGACGGCGGTGCAGGTGGACACCTCGTTGTTCAGTGGTCCGACGATGGCGCCGGGCTGGGATCCCGGCGATGTGGACAACGGCGATATCGCCCCGATCGAGTCGGTGATGATCGACGCCGGACGCATCCAGCCGACGACCGTCAATTCCCGACGGTCCAAGACGCCCGCGCTGGACGCCGGGCGGGAACTGGCCAAGGCCCTTGGCCTCGACCCTTCAGCGGTGACGATCGCCAAGGCACCGTCGGGCGCGCGGCAGTTGGCGGTGGTGCAGTCGGCGCCGTTGATTCAGGTGCTCTCGGAGATGATGGACCACTCCGACAACGTGCTGGCCGAGTGCATCGCCCGGGAGGTGGCGGCCGCCATCAACCGGCCGCTGAGCTTCGCCGGCGCGGTGGACGCGGTGACCAACCGGTTGAGCAATGCGCAGATCGACACCACCGGCGCCGCGCTGGTGGATTCCAGCGGGTTGTCCGTCGACGACCGGTTGACGGCCAAGACCCTGGACGGCACCGCGCAGGCGGCGGCGGGGCCAGACCAGCCGTCGTTGCGGGCGCTACTGGACCTGCTGCCGATCGCGGGCGGCAGCGGCACCCTGGCCGAACGGTTCCTCGACCCGGGCACCAACCAGGGTCCTGCGGGCTGGCTGCGCGCCAAGACCGGGTCGCTGACCGCCGTCAACTCGTTGGTCGGCGTGCTTACCGACGCCGGTGGACGGGTGCTCACGTTTGCTTTCATCTCCAATGCCGCCGGCCCGAGTGGACGCAACGCGATCGACGCGCTGGCCAGCAAGCTGTGGACCTGTGGGTGCGCATGAGCACTTCCGCTGATCTCACCTTGGGTGCCACCGTGGACTGGCAATTCGCCGCAACCGTCGGGTCGCGACTGGCCCGTCCGGGTCCGCCGTCCAGCGACTACACCCGCCGGCAGGCGATCGACGAGCTGACGGCTCTCGCGGCGAAGGCCGAACCGCCGGTGCGCGACGTCACCGGCCTAGTGACTGACGGAACGGTGCCCGCGGCCCGCCTCGTCGACCGGGCGGAGTGGGTCCGCGCGGCGGCCAATTCGATGCGCGTGATGACGAATGGGACCGACAAGCCGCGCGGCTTTTTCACCGGCCGGCTCACCGGTGCGCAGACGGGTGCCGTGCTCGCGTTTGTGGCGTCCGGGATCCTCGGTCAGTACGACCCGTTCTTCAATGCCGACCCGGCCGAAAAGGGAAGCCTGCTGCTGGTCTATCCGAATGTCATTGCCGTCGAACGGCAATTGCGGGTGGAGCCGTCGGATTTCCGGCTGTGGGTGTGTCTGCATGAGGTGACTCATCGTGTCCAGTTCACCGCCAACCGCTGGCTGTCGGAGTACATGTCGGAGTCGCTGGGTCTGTTGACCCAGGACTCGGCGGAGGATGTCGGGCAGATTGTGAGTCGGCTCGCCGACTTTGTCCGCACTCGCGGTGACGGGGCGCCCGACGGCAGTGACTCGGCGATTCTCTCGCTGGTGCGGGCAGTGCAGTCCGAGCCGCAGCGCAAGGCCTTGGATCGGCTTCTGGTGCTCGGCACGCTGTTGGAGGGCCACGCCGATCACGTGATGGATGCGGTTGGTCCGATGGTGGTGCCGTCGGTGGCCACCATCCGCAGCCGGTTCGACGAGCGTCGCCATCGTAAGCAACCACCACTGCAGCGGTTGCTGCGCGCACTGCTGGGCCTGGATGCCAAGCTCAGCCAGTACACGCGTGGCAAGGCGTTCGTCGACCATGTGGTGGGCCGGGTCGGAATGCAGCGGTTCAACACGATCTGGTCGAGCCCCGAAACGCTGCCGTTGCCCGAAGAGATCGAACACCCGCAGCGATGGATCGATCGGGTGCTGTAGGGCAGCTGCGCACAGCTGTCGAGGGCTTCGTCAAAGACCATTTGAGCGTGGTTGACGGCTGGGGCGTCGCCCTGTCCGGCGGCCCGGATTCGTTGGCGCTCACCGCGGTTGCCGCTGCGCTGCGGCCGACCATCGCGCTGATCGTCGATCACGGTCTGCAATCCGATTCGGCTGTCGTCGCCGAGACCGCGCGGGCACAGGCCATGGCGCTGGGATGCGTTGACGCACAAGTGCTTTGCGTGCGAGTGGGTAACCCTTCTGGTTCGGGAGGGGGTCCCGAGGGCGCCGCGCGCAGCGCACGCTACGCCGCCCTTGAGGCCCAGCGCTGCGGTCCGGTGTTGTTAGCGCACACGCTCGACGACCAGGCCGAGACCGTGCTGCTGGGACTGGGCCGCGGTTCGGGAGCGCGCTCGATCGCGGGCATGCGCCCGCACGATCCGCCGTGGTGCCGGCCCTTGCTCGGGGTTCGGCGCGCGGTGACGCACGCCGCGTGCGCGGAGCTCGGTCTCACTGCGTGGCAGGACCCGCACAACGCCGACCGCCGATTTACCCGGAGCAGACTGCGCCACGAGGTGCTGCCACTGCTGGAAGGCGTGCTGGGCGGCGGGGTCGCGGAGGCGTTGGCGCGCACCGCCACGGCATTGCGCGAGGACACCGAGCTGATCGACGCGTTGGCCGCGGAGGCGCTGCCCCACGTTACGGCCGGGGCGGGGCTACAAACCCAGGCGCTGGGCGCGCTGCCGGACGTGATTCGACGCCGGGTGATCCGCGGCTGGTTAATGGCCGGCGGTGCGACCGGCCTGACCGACAAGCACATTCGCGGCGTCGACCTGCTGGTGACCGCGTGGCGGGGGCAGGGTGGGGTGGCGGTCGGATCCACTTTGCGTGGTCAGCGATTGATCGCGGGCCGGCGCGACGGCGTGTTGACGCTGCGCAGCGAGCCCGTGTAGCAATTTCGCCCGTTGGCGTGGCACGCTGTGGTCGTGCAGCAGATCTCCTCGGCGATCACCCCCGGACACCCACCGGAGCTGTATCCGGGGGATATCAAGTCGGTACTTCTTACCGAGGAGCAGATTCAGGCCCGCATCGCGGAGTTGGGTGCCCAAATCGGTGACGACTACCGCGACCTCGCGGCGGCCAGTGGCCACGATCTGCTGTTGATCACCGTGCTCAAAGGCGCTGTGCTCTTCGTCACCGACCTCGCGCGCGCCATCCCGCTACCGACCCAGTTCGAATTCATGGCCGTTAGCTCCTACGGATCGTCGACCTCTTCGTCGGGGGTGGTGCGCATCCTCAAGGACCTCGACCGCGACATCACCGACCGTCACGTCTTGATCGTCGAGGACGTTGTCGACTCCGGCCTGACCCTGTCGTGGCTGTCGCGCAACATCAACACGCGCCATCCGCGCTCGTTGCGGGTGTGCACCTTGCTGCGCAAGCCCGACGCGGTAGGTGCCAACGTCGCAATCAACTACGTGGGCTTCGACATTCCCAACGATTTCGTCGTGGGCTACGGCCTGGATTACGACGAGCGCTACCGCGACCTGCCCTATATCGGCACCCTGGATCCCCGGATCTATGAGAGCTAGTCAGTCCAACTGCCACACCGCGGTCACGGAGAAGCTGACCGTCTGCTGACCGGGTTCCAGCGCCACCGGCGCGGCCAGACTCCGAGGCGGCGCGGGCGGCATCCCGCCGACCGGTGCGGCGCCGGATGCCTCCGAAATCGACAGCACCTTGCCCAGCTGCAGGCCGGCCAGTTGGGCGTACTGGTCGGCGCGGTTCTTGGCGTCCTGGAAGGCCCGCGCACGCGCGTCCTTCACCAATTGCGAGTCGTCGGCGATCGAGTAGCTGACCGAGCTGATTCGGGTGGCGTCTCCGCCAGTACTGACGATGAGCGCCAACAGCTTCGATGCGGCATCGGTCGGGTGGACCTTGACCTCGATCGCGTTGGTGGCCCGGTAGGCGGTGATGTTCGGGGGCTCGGA
>DASUGW010000240.1:0-2284 GCA_036273805.1 Mycobacterium sp. | reverse complement strand
AGGTCGATCTGGAAGCAGTAACCCTTGGAGTCCACTCCGTCCAGATCGATCGCCTCGAGCACTTCGCGGCGGTACGCCCGGTAGCCGGCGGTGATGTCGTGGACGCTGACGCCGAGCGACAACCGCGCATAGGTGTTCGCCGTCCAGGACAGCGCCCAACGGCGCCAGGGCCAGTTGCGCACCGTGCCGCCGTCGACGTAGCGCGAACCGATGGCCAGGTCAGCTCCGGCGTCGACGGCCTCCAACAGGCGGTGCAACTGCTCGGGCGCGTGGCTCCCGTCCGCGTCCATCTCGACGAGCACGGAGTACTGCCGGCTCAGCCCCCAGGCAAAGCCTTCCAGGTAGGCCGCGCCCAGCCCGTTCTTGACGGTGCGGTGCAGCACGTGCGTGTGACCGGGATCGGCGGCTGCCAGCTCGTCGGCGAGTTGGCCGGTGCCGTCCGGGCTGTTGTCGTCTACGACGAGCACGTGCACGTCGGGGCACGAGGTCTTGAGCCGCGCGTGGATCAGCGGCAGGTTCTCCCGCTCATTGAACGTCGGGATGATCACCAGGACGCGCTGGCTGGGGCGATTCCCCGGGATCGGGGGCGCCGGCTGGCCGGTGGTCATGTAGCTCCTCTATCTGTCGCCCGGAATGGGAAATATCGTGTTCGCCGCCCTCGTCATCGGGTGCAGCGTCGTCAACCTTGGGGTCCTCAGCCTCGGCCGGGGCACGCGACCGCCGGCGATTCGGACGCAAGAATCCTCTATTCTGCCAAATTCCGATCAAAATAACCGCTCCAGCCGTCCCGACCAGCATCCATTGCATGATCGGAGCCCAGCGGGTCGCCGGCGTGAGCGTCGTCTTGAGACGGACCAGCGTGTCCAGATAGGCGGGCTGGAAGAACTCGGTGCGGGCCAACTCGCCGCCGTCCGGCGCGATGACGGCGCTGATCCCGGTGGTGCCGGCGACCAGGACGTAACGGTCGTGCTCGACGGCCCGCACTTTGGCGAACGCGAGCTGTTGTTCGCTCATGGTCTGGTTGAACGTGGCGTTGTTGCTGGGCACCGCGAGCAACTGGGCGCCGTTGAGCACCGCCTTGCGCGGCTCGCGATCGAAGATCACCTCCCAGCAGGTGGCCACCCCGACCGGCACTCCGGCGACGTGGACGACGGCGCTGCTGGTGCGGGGCACGAAGTGGCCGGCGCGGTCGGCGTACCCGGACAGATGCTTGAACAGCCACGGCATCGGCAAGTACTCGCCGAACGGCTGCACGATTTCCTTGTCGTGGCGGTCGCCAGGCCCGGTGACCGGATTCCAGACGATCACCGTATTGGTGTATGCGGGAGGTTCTTGGATGCGACCGTCGGCGTCGAGCACGGTGCCGACCAGGATGGGCGCACCGATTGCCTGTGCCGCCGCCTGGATCTCTTGCCCGGCGTCGCGATAGAGCAGCGGATCGATGTCCGACGAGTCCTCGGGCCAGATGACGAATTGCGGCTGCGGAGCGCTGCCCGCGCGCACGTCCTCGGCCAACCGCATCGTCTCGCGAACGTGGTTGTCCAGCACCGCTCGGCGCTGGTTGTTGAACTGCAGGCCCAGCCGGGGCACATTGCCCTGCACCACCGCCACCGTGACCGCCGGTTCCCCCCCAGACCCGGTGCCCGCGTGCCGCACCTGCGGCCAGGCGAGCGCCGCGGTCAGCAGCACCAGACAGATGCACACCCCAGGCACCACCACGGCCGGCGGACTCGCGGCGGGCGCGCTGGTCCGCAGCCAGCGCACAATCTCCAGGGCGATCGCGGTCAGGCTCGATCCCACCAGCACGATCGCCGTGGAGAGCACTGCGACCCCGCCGAGCTGGACCAACGGCAGCAGCGGCCCAGTGGTTTGGCCGAACGTGACCGCCCCCCAAGGAAATCCGCCGAACGGGAAGACCGACTTCAACCACTCCTGCGCCGCCCACAGCACGGCAAACCAGATCGGCCACCCGGGCAGTCGGCGCACCACAACGGCGAACAGGCCGAACAGCGCGGGATACAGCGCGCACACCGTCGCGAGCGCCACCCAGGGCATGGAACCGACCAACAGGCTGATCCACGGCAGCAGCGCCAGGTAGAAGACCAGGCCGAACAGGAATCCGTAGCCCAGGCCACCCAGCAGCGTGGTGGCCGGCCGGGTCAGCACCCACGCCAGCAGCGCGAAGGCGACGATCGCGCCCCACCACCAGTTCTTGGGCGGGAAGCTGACCAAGAACAGCCAGGCGGCGACGACGGTGATAATCAGCCGCGGCAGACGCGGCACC
>DASUGW010000239.1:0-13550 GCA_036273805.1 Mycobacterium sp. | reverse complement strand
CCAGTGGGCCCGGATCCTCGGGCTGGTTGCGGTCCAGCCAGTCGAAGGCCTGCGTCATCAGCTCGGGGACGTCATTGTCGGTGGACCAGGCGAGATACTCCCGCCACCAGGTGATCTCGGGCCCGACGCCGACGCCGGTCGGCCGGCGCAGCCAGGGCGCGTCCTGTTCGGGTATCCGCTGCAGCGTGGCAAGTACGTCGAGGAACGAATCATGAAGGCGGCGTTGTACTTCCGGACCGGCATCGTGCAGCCAGCCCCGGGTGGCGTAGGAAGTGTCCGATGGGGTGTGTCCGACGATACGTGGCATGACCATGAATGCCGAGCCGATCCAATTGCTGTCGGATTCGTAGTAGATGGGCGAGGGGGCGGCCACCCCGCGCGCTCGCATCAGTTCCTGGGTGCGCGTCTGCCCAGCGAGGTCGTACTCGGGAAACAGTCCGCCACCGGCGGGAGGAATTCGGATCACGTACTCGCCGGCCGGGCTGCCGTCCCCGGCACGGCCGGCCGAGAAGGCCAGCACCTCGGTGGACCACCCGGCCGCGCGGTTGGCGGCCTGGAGTTCCGACACCGCCAGATCAGCACCGAACCGGTGCGCGAACCAGCTCTGCAGCTGCGCCCGGGTCTCGCCTAGGTCGCGCCGCTCCAGTGTGATGCCCGCCATAGCCGAAACTGTTACACAGAAGGGTCTGTATGTAAAGCGAAATCAGTATTACGTCTACTAGGCTTCGTGTAACACGACCCCGAGGAGTTTGCCCATGACCGCCCCGGCCGCCCCGACCTACGGCGACATCGACGACCTGACTCGCCCGTTGGCGGTCCTGGTCCACGGATTTCCCGACACCCCGTACACCTGGCGCCACCTGGGACCACGGTTGGCCGAGCACGGCTACCGTGTGGTGGCTCCGTGGCTGCCGGGTTACGGCGCACCCCACTCGGGTCCGGTCAGCGTGGGCACCTATGTCCGACGCATCCTCGAGGTCCGTGATGCCTATGGCGGCGACGAACGTGCCGTGCTCATCGGCCACGACTGGGGCGCCAACGCCGGCTACGGCGCCGTAAACATCGATCCCTCGGCGTTCGCGCGGCTGGTCACCCTGGCGGTACCGCCCACCGCGGTGATGGGGCAGGGGCTGTTCGGGTATGCGCAGCTGCGGCGGTCGTTCTACATCTGGTTCATCCAGCAGCCGGGCCTTCCGGAGATGGCGCTGCTGGCCGAAGGGTTCTGGGAGTCGCTTTGGCGCGACTGGTCGCCCGGGTACGACGCGACCGCCGACCTTGCCGAGCTGCGCCGCCATGTCACCGCCGAGACGATCGCGGCGGTGATCAACCCGTACCGGGCGCCGTTCAATGCGCAATGCGGTGACACTGCGGCCGAGGAGGAGGCGGTGGCCGCCCTGAACGTGCCGCCGATTCCGACGCTCTACCTGCATGGGCACCAGGACGGCGCGATCGGTGCCGAGTTGCTCGACGAGGCGGCGGCCAGTCTGCCCGCGTCCGGATCGGCGTTCGAAGTGCTCGACGGGGTCGGTCATTTCCTGCACCTGGAAGCGCCAGATGCGGTCGCCGAGCGGATTGTCGGGTGGTTGGGTTAGCCGGCTGCGGTACGGACGAGGCGCCGCCGGCGGGGATCCAGTCCGGCGGTCAGTCGCAACTCGGCGAGGAACTGTTCGGGCGTGCCGCCGTGGACGAGGTAGTGGCACACCGCGACGCGGACCACCGCCGATGCGGCGATGTCGGCGTTCGGGCCGCGCAGCTCACGGCGGATCCGATCCCGAATGATCGGCAGCACCTTGCGCATCTGGTTGAGGACGTGCTCGGGCTCGATATCGACGACCGCAGACGCGGTGTGAAAGTTCTGGAACTCGACGATGAACCCGAGCACCGCGTCAAGGCGGTCGTCTCCGCGCAGGCCCGCGACGGCGGTCGCGATGCCCGCGTCGAAGCGGTCCTGTTCGTAGGCTGCAAACTCGTCCAGCAGCCCTTCGCGGGTGCCGAAGTGGCGGTACAGCGTGGGTCGTGACACCCCGGCCTCGGCGGCCACCTCCGAGAGCTGCAGGTTGCGCATACCGCTGCGCGTCAGCACCACCCGGGTGGCGTCCAGAATGCGCCGCCGGGTCGACTGCTCGGCATCAGAACTCATTTGAAGCCATCCGATCCGCCTTACCGTTAGCTTTACATGTCTACCTTATAGTGTCACACTTGAGCGATCCATATCGAGATTCGCCGCGCCGGGCAATGCAACACCGGAAGTAGCTGATGTCAACAGTGCTCACGGCGATGATCCCGATGAGTGTCCCGGGGGAGGTTTCGATCGATGACGGATTTGGTGATCCGCAAGATCCCATGGGAGTTCGAGGCAGGTGTGCCGTTCAACTGGCAGCCCGCGAATCCGAACTTCAGCATCTTCTGCAACGCCTTCACGTTCATCGCGGTGCCGTTCGAAAAATACATCATCGGCTCTCTGCGTCAGGCGCAGGAGAAGCTCGAAGACCCGGACGTCGCCGCCGAAGCCGCCGCCTTTCTGCGTCAGGAGGCCCAGCACGCTGCGGCGCACCGCAAGCACATGCTGGCACTTATCGAGCGATACCCCGCACTGGAGGGCGCATACCAGGGTGCGGTGGCCTCCTATGACCGGTTGATCGAAGAACATCCGGTGGAATACCACGCCGCCTATGTTGCCAACTTGGAGGCGACCTTCACCCCGCTGTTCAAATTGGTTCTGGACAACCGTGATTCGCTGTTCGGCGGTGGGGACAGGCGGGTGGCGTCATTGATGGTGTGGCACTTCGTGGAGGAGATCGAGCACCGCAGTTCCGGCCTGATCCTCTACCGGCACCTCTGCGACGACCCGTGGTATCGCACCAAACGGTTCCGGGCGACCTTCAACCACGTGGCCGCGGTGATGGCCGAGATTGCCAAGGCATTCGACGAGCACGTCCCGCCGGCGGACCGCGGCGGGGCCTCGGCCGCCGAGCTCATGTCGCCGAAGCTGCTGGTCGGAGAGCTCGCGACCCGTGGCCCGGTTGGGCGGCGGCGGGCGCGGCGCAGCGCTGGCCAGGGAACTCCGCCGCCGTTGTTCGCGTCGGTGCCCACCTCTCACTTGGCGAAAATGGCCTTCCGGCTGGCACTTTCGCAAACCCCGAATCACGATCCGGCCGACCAGCCGCTGCCCGAGTGGGCCGACACCTGGATGCAGGCCTACGAGAATGGTTCGGACATGACGGAATTCTTTGGCGCAACTGCCAACTGATCTGCAGGAGGGTACGCAACAGTGCTGTCGACCAACTACGGTGATCTGGTTCCCGAGGACGAGTTCCTCACCCATCAGATCGTTGACACCTTCGCGACCGTGAGCCAGTCCGACCCGTCCTGGACGGAGAAGATCTGGAGCATGGCGCACGCGCGGGACAACTCCCTGCAGCTGGTGCTCGGTGTCGGTAAGTACACCAACCGCGGGGTCTTCGACGGCGCCGCCGGCGTATGCCGGGGAACCGAGCAATGGACCGTACGGGCCGGACGCCGACTGTCGGCGGATCCGTCGGTGGCCGACGTCGGCCCGATCCACTACCGCGTCGTCGAACCCTTGAAGTCGGTCCGAATCAGCCTGGACCCCAACGAACACGCACCGATCGCTTTCGATGTCGTGTTGACCGGGGATTTCCCTGCAGCGCTGGAGGATCCGTGGCCCGATCGCAGTCCCGATGGCTATCGCGTCACCCACAATGTGCTGCGCTACCACCAGGTCGGCACGGCCACCGGCTGGGTGGAGCTGCACGGCGAACGCACCGAGGTGAACAGCGACGAATGGATCTCCGTTCGGGACCACTCCTGGGGATTGCGGCCTGGAGTCGGCAAGCCGATACCGGGGTTGCCGCGGCGTGGTCGACACAAGATCGAGCAGATGTTCATGACGTGGGCGCCGATGACGCTGACCCGGCCCGACGGGTCGAAGTATTCGCTGTTCCTGTTCTATCAAGAGGAGAAGGGCCCGGGCTTCAGCCAATTGCGTTATCAGGCCGAACAACAGAACGACGACGGGACGGTGTTTCGTTTCCCTGCGGCCGAGCAGCAACTGCACTTCGAGGACGGCAACCGGCGGTTCACGCACGGCACCATCACGCTGGTCCAGGAGGACGGCACCAAACGGCCGATCTCGCTGACGGCGGCCGGCCCCACCGGCTACCACCTGGGCCCTGCGGGCTATTACGGATGGAATGACTGGGTGTACGGCGAATGGGTGGGGGACTTGCGTGTGGAGGGCAACCATGTCACCGACTGTGACAAACCCGAGGTAGCCCGGCAGGTGCACCAGCTGCGTGACCTCCTGGTCAAGGTGGAGGATCCGGTCGGCGGTGGTGTCGGAATGGGCGACCTGGAGACTTTTGCGCTCGGTGCCTTCCCGGAACTCGGTCTGACGGTGCAGAATTCGTTCCTATGACGGTGCTGCATCACGCTGGTGTGTACGTGCGCGACATGGAGCAGTCGTTGCGGTTCTACCGCGACGGCTTGGGATTGACTGTGCTGGTCGACAAGGTGCTTCCGGGCGACATGGAGCCGCTGCTTGGTGTTCACACCGCGGCGTCGCGCACCGTCTTCCTGGGTGACCCGGACCGCCGGGATGCGGGCATCGTGGAGCTGCTCGATCTCGGGATCGGTGAGATCGGAGACGGTGCGGCACAATCCGGTCTGCCTTCGCGCGGGGTGTTCCTGCTGGCTGTCCAGGTCGATGTCGAGCAGACCCTGCGGCGGCTTGAGGAACTGGGGCTCGGGGGCACGCCGCGGATCATGCCGCTGCCGAACGGCAATAGGGCTGCCACCGTGGTGGACCCGGATGGTGTCGTAGTGGAACTGCTTGCGCTGGGGCCGCTTTCGATCATGGACGGCTGACCGCCGCGACGCCCGGGCCGACCGGGGCGATATGAGCGGTGAGGCCGCCACGTGCCCGGTCATGATGTTCGGTGTTACGGGGCGGCTCCCGGTCCGGTTGTCGGTGGATTGTCGTTGACGATCACCGACCGAATGCCACTGCCGGAGCGCAGGTCATCGAATGCGGTGTTGACCTCGTCGAGTGCGATCCGATTTGTGATCAGACGATCCAGCGGCAGACGCCCGGTTCGCCACAGATCCAGCAGCATGGGGAAGTCGCGGCCGGGGACGACGGAACCGTACTGGCAGCCCACCAGTGTCTTGCCGTGCATGTAGAGGTCGTAGGCCGACAGGGTGACGGTCTCCTCGGGCGGCGCCGCCCCGACGATGCAGGTGGTGCCGCCACGCCGAGTGGCCTCGACCGCGGTGGCGATGGTGGATCCGCGGCCCACCGCCTCGAAGACATAGTCGGCGCCGCGGCGACCGGTCAGGGCGCGGATCTGTGCGACAACGTCACCCGCACCCGGGTCGACCGCGTGGGTGGCGCCCAGTTCGAGTGCCGCCGCACGGCGTTCGGCGACCGGGTCGACCGCGATTATGTCAGCGGCACCGCGGACCTTGGCCGCCATCAACGACGCCAGCCCGACCCCGCCGAGCCCGAACACCGCGACAGCGCTGCCGTGCTCGACGGGTGCTGTGTTCAGCGCCGCGCCGGCGCCGGTAGCCACCCCGCAGCCGATCAGCGAGGCGATCTCCAGCGGGATGGCCGGGTCGATCGGCACCACGGCGCGGGCCAGACAGTTGGTCGCGGTGGCGAAACTGGACACTCCCATGGAGGTGAACAGCGCGGTGCCCGCCGTGTCGGTGGCATACGGCATGGAGTAGGTGTCACGGATCGCGTTGCGGCACAGGTGAACCTCGCCGCGCAGACAGAACCAGCAGTGCCCGCACGCGGCCACCCAGGCCACCACCACGTGGTCGCCGGGCACGACGTGATGCACTTCGGGGCCGACCTCCTCGACCACACCGGCGCCTTCGTGGCCGAGCACACACGGGGTGCCCGCCGGCAACGCGCCGGTGGCCTGCGACAAGTCGGAGTGGCACACGCCGCTGGCGGCGATCCGCACGCGCACCTGATCGGCGGCCAGCGGTGCCAGCTCGATCTCCTCGATGCTCAGCGGTGCTCCGATGGCGCGCAGCACGGCACCATGTTCGGTCATCGACCCTCCAATCCAGTTGTGCGTCAACCGCCACGTGCGGCGACCATGGCCGAACGGTTCACCTTGGTGGCCGCCGACCGGGGGATTTCGTCGACGTACTCGACGGTCTTGGGCACCTTGTAGGGCGCCAGCCGGCCCTTGGCGAAGGCGATGACATCCTGTTCGGAGGGCGGGGATGCCGGGTCGGCCGGCTGGACGACCGCGTGCACCCGCCTGCCCCACTGCGGGTCCGCGATGCCGATCACCACCACGTCGGCCACCGCCGGATGGTCGATCAGCGCCGACTCGACCTCGGCGGGAAAAACATTGGCACCGCCGGTGATGATCATGTCGGTGCGCCGGTCGGCGATGTACAGGAACCCGTCGGCATCGAGATGGCCCAGGTCGCCGGCCGAGGTGAAACCGTCCGCTGTGGTGGGCAGCGGCGAGGCGCCACCGATGTAGCGGTAGCCGTCGCTCATCTCGGCACGCAGGTATATCTCACCGATTTCCCCTGTGGGGCAGGGGTTTCCCTCGGTATCGAGCACCCGAATCTCGGTGCCCCGGAAGCCACGGCCCACGCTGCCCGGATGCTCGAGCCACTCGTCGCCGCGCAGGGTTGCCAGGCCGAGGTTCTCGGTCATCCCGTAGGCCATCACCACCCGCTGTGGACTGAGCAGATCGAACCACCGGCGCAACAACGTGGGAGGCATGACGGCGGCCCCCTGCATGATCCACTCGACGCTGGACAGATCCCGCTGTGCGACATCCGGCCGGTCGGCGATCCGCGACAGCATGGTCGGAGTGGCGGTGAAGTGGGTGACGCGATGGCGCTCGATGGCGTCGAGCGCCAGTGCTGCGTCGAACTTCTCCAGCACCACCAGTCGGTCACCGCCCAGTAGATACGTCAGCGGATTGAAGCCGTTGGTGTGGTACATCGGCGCAGGCACGAGGATGATCTGCGGCTGGGTCACGGGCGCCCACTGCGCGATGAACGGGACGCTCTTGTCCGGGGTCCACACCGCCGGCGCCATATTCAGGATGATCTTGGGCAGACCGGTGGATCCGGAGCTGCAGATGCCGTTGAGCGCGGGCGAGATGACCTCGGGCAGCGCAGCATCGTCGTGTCGGGCGGCATCACGCGCGATGACGTCGCAGGTATCAGCGTCGAGCACGAGTGCGGGCTCGATCGCGGCCAGTAACCGCTGCTGTTCCCACTCGGGTAGATCCCAGCGCATGGGAATTGGGATCGCGCCCAACTTCCACGCCGCCAGTGCGCCGAGGATGAGTTCCGCAGAGTTCGGGACCGACAGTGCCACCAGGTCGCCGACACCCACTGCGCGGTCCGCCATCGCTCGTGCCCACCGGTTTGCGCTGCATTCCAACGCGTTCCACGTCCACGAGCTCTCCGTGCCGCCCGAGCCGACCAGAATCAGGGCGGCACCGCCGGGATCGGCCTGCGCGCGAACACTCAGCTGCGTCCCGTAGGGCACGCCGTCGGGGCTTTCAACCACGGGTGTTCCTCAACTGCCTACCGCGCGGCGCTGGACTTCCAATGGAACCACCGGGGGCCGGGCGGTGGGGCCGCGGGTGAGGGCGTTCAGCCGTATCTCGGGCAGATCCACCGCGGGTGCCACGGTGTCCAGCCAGGCCACGGCGTCAGCGACATCGGTGGTGGTGACGGCGTACATTTCGAACGGAACGTCCTGCAGCATCTCGGTTTCCACCGGGCCCGGAGTGACCAGGTTGACGTTTATGCCGTCGCGGTCGACTTCTAAGGCCAGCGCCCGGGCGAACGCGTTCATCCCGGCTTTCGATGCCGAGTAGGCGGTACGGCCCGGCATCGGTTCGTGCGCCGCCGACGATGACACGAAGATGAAACGCGAGCCCGGCGTCATGAGCGGCAGTGCGGCCTGGGTGACCACAAAACACGAATCGAGGTTGGCTGACATGGTGGCACGCCATTGCTCGAAGCTCTGCTTGCGCGCATAGGTTCCGCCCAGTACTCCGGCGGCGTGGACCAGCAGGTCGACGCGATCGATTTCGGCCAGCGCGGCGGCGAAGGACTCCGGCTCCGAAGCATCGGCAACTACCCAGTGGGCGCCGATCGTGTCGGCGACAGCGCGCAGCGGGGCCTCGGTGCGCGCGGTCAGGATGACGTCGTAACCACGCGCGGCAAGCGCTGCGCCGCAGGCCTTTCCGATGCCTCCGCTGCCGCCGGTGATGACGGCATTGCGTGGCGCGCTCACTATGCGTGCCAGTCCCGGGTGCGCGCGAGCATCGCGGGCGAGGTTGCGATGATGCGCTGGCCGCCGGTCTCAGACAGGACGTAGGTCTGCGCATCGGCCAGGTGCCGGGTAGCGATGTTGCGGGCCCGCTCGCCGTCGCCCAGTTCGATCGCGTCGGCCAGCGCGGTGTGGGTTTTGAGCACCGCCCGCCGTTGCGCCACCGTCGGGTACTCGCCGTTGGCCGCGGTGTGCTCGGCCCAGCGCTGTTCGTGGCCGCTCCACAGCGCACCCAGGCTGCCGAGCACGGCGATCAACGTTGCATTCCCGCAGCCGGCCACCACAGCGTCGTGGAACTGCCGGCCCAGGTCGGTGAAGGCCGGGCCGTCCTCGAGCCGTTCGGCCATGACCTGGTTGAGGTGCTGCAACTCCGGGACGACGGTGCCGGCCCGGTCGGGGCGCTGGGCGGCCAGGGCTGCGCAGCTGGGTTCGAGGTCACGTAGTGCGGCGCCAAGGTCCGCGAGTGCGACGTGCTCGCTCTGCAGCACCAGGCCCAGCATGTAGGCGGCGCTGCTCTTGGTGGGGGCGTGCACGAAAGCCCCACCCTGGTTGCCGCGGCGCACCGACACCAGCCCCTCGGTCTCCAGGATGCGCAGTGCCTCACGTAAGGAGACCAGGCTGACGTTGAACCGTTCGACCAGTACGGCCTGCGGGGGCAGGAGATCGCCGTCTGCCAGTTCGCCGTCGACGATCTGACGACGCAGTTCGTCGGCGACCGTCTCGGCGATGCGCGGCGAGGTTAGCCTGCGCCGGGTCTCGCGTCCCACACCCGTGGTTGTCATATGAAGTCCGCCCATCAGCTATCCGCGGTAAAGCGCTATCTTAACAAAATAGCGTGAAGCATTGTCGGAGTGGGCTGACCCGATGGCCCAGGGCGAAACCCGAACGGAAGGGGAGCGCGGTGGGAGTTCCGCATGTAGAGGACCCGAGGTTCTGGCAGCAGGGCCCCGATGCCGAGCTGGCTGACCTGCGCCGCCGTTGCCCGGTGGTGCACCAGCCAGACGGGCAGTACTGGGTGGTGACCGGCCATCAACAGATCGCCGAGATCAGCAAGGATCCAGAGAACTTCAGCTCGGCGCGCGGTGTCCTGATCGTCGACCGCAACCGGGCGGTCGCCGCCGCGGACTCACTGCTCTACGTGGACCCGCCTCGGCATGCGGTGCTGCGGCGCATCGTCAATCGCGGCTTCACCGTGCGGCGGGTGGCCGCGTTGCGACCGGTCATCGAGAAGATCGTCACCGATGTGCTCGACGCCGTGGAGCCGGACGTTCCGGTCGATGCGGTGGACGCGATCTGCGCGCCGGTGCCGCTGTTGGTGATCGCGCATCTGCTGGGGGTGCCGGCCGCGGATCTGCCCGAGTTTCGCAAGTGGACCGACGCAATCGCCATCGCGGCAACGGATTACAGCGATCCCAGAGCCATGGACGCGGCCGGTTTCGTCGTGTATTTCAACGCCAAACTCGATGAGCGCGCGGCTGATCCGAATCCGCCGGAGGACATCCTGACCGCGCTGGTCGCCGATGCCGAGCTGACCCGGGCCGAGCAGCTCGGGTTCTGCATGAGCCTGCTGGTCGCGGGCAACGAGACCACCCGGCACCTGATCGGTGGGGGACTGGCGGCGCTGGCCGATCACCCGGAACAGCGGGCGCGGCTCGCCGCCGACGAGTCGCTGGTACCCGACGCCGTCGAGGAGATGCTGCGCTGGGTGACGCCGATCCTGGCGATGGCCCGCACCACGACCTGCCCGGTGGACCTTGCGGGCGAATCGGTCGCCGCCGACGAGTACCTGATCATGCTCTACGCCGCGGCCAACCGCGACGAAGCGGTGTTCGGCCCCGACGCCGATCAGTTCGACGTCACGCGATCACCGAATCCCCACCTGGCCTTCGGTATCGGCGAGCACTTCTGCCTGGGTGCACAGCTGGCCCGGTTGGAGGCGGTCATCGTTTTCACCGAGGTGCTGCGACGCTGGCCGCATTACCAGCTGTGCGGTCGACCCGAGATGGGCGCGTCGACGCTGCTCAGGGAGACGGTCCAGCTGCCGATTGTGCTCGATCCGCCGGGCTGAAATGCCGATGCCGTTACACAGAACCGCTAAAGTGTTATCTTTGTAATGATTGTGAAATAAGCGTTTTGGCCCAGGAGTTCAATGGCAGCGCCCGTGCGTTCTTACGAACAAATCTTCGTCGGCGGCGGTTGGTGCGACCCGTCGGGTGATGAGCGCATCGACGTGGTCTCACCCCACACCGAAGAGGTCATTGCGCACGCCGCCGCCGGGTCGCCCGCCGACGTCGACGCCGCCGTACAGGCCGCACGAACCGCGTTCGATCACGGGCCGTGGCCGCGGATGGCTGTGGCCCAGCGGATCGCCGCCGTGGAGAACCTGGCCACGGTCTACGGCGCCCACCTCGACGAGATGGCCGACCTGATCACCGCGCAGATGGGTTCACCGGCCAGTTTCAGCCGGCTGGGACAGGCCGCCGGGGCCGCGACCATGATGCAGCTGGCGGTGCAGACCGCGCGCACGTTCCCATGGGCGCAGCGCCGTAACGGGCTGTTGGGTCCGGCCCATCTACGGCGGATGCCCGTCGGTGTCGTCGGGATCATCATTCCCTGGAACGTCCCGCAGAACCTGTTGATGCCCAAGCTGATTCCCGCGTTGATTGCGGGATGCACCGTGGTGGTCAAGCCCGCACCGGAAACGCCACTGGACTCACTGTGGGTAGCCGAGATGTGCGCGCAGATCGGTCTGCCCGACGGCGTCGTCTCGGTCATCCCCGGCGGCCCTGAAGTCGGCGAGGCGCTGGTGCGCCATCCCGGCGTGGACAAGATCGCGTTCACTGGCAATTCGGCGACCGGACGGCGCATCGCCGCGCTGTGCGGTGAACAGCTCAAGCGTTACAGCCTCGAGCTCGGGGGAAAGTCGGCGGCCATCGTGCTCGATGATGCCCGCATCGACAAGACCGTGGCCGGACTGAAGATGGCCAGCCTGATGAACAACGGGCAGGCGTGCGTGGCACAGACGCGGATCCTGGTGAGCCAACGCCGGCACGACGAATTCGTCGATGCGCTGGCGCAGATGATGTCCGAGCTGGTGGTCGGTGACCCAGCCGATCCGGCCACCGACATCGGTCCGCTGGTGTCGCGTCGCCAGCAGCAGCGCGTCGGCGACTACATCAGATCCGGTCGTGCCGAGGGCGCCCAGCTGGTGATCGGTGGTGACGACAACCCATCCGAACGTGGCTGGTACGTGCGACCCACTCTGTTCGCGCGGGCGCGCAACGATATGAAGATCGCCCGTGAGGAGATCTTCGGTCCGGTGCTCACGGTCATCCCGTACAGCGATGAGGCCGACGCGGTGCGCATTGCCAACGACAGCCATTTCGGCCTGGCGGGCTCGGTATGGACCCGTGATGTCGCGCACGGTCTTGAGATCTCCGGGCAGGTGCGTACCGGCACCTACGGCATCAACATGTACATGCTCGACATCTCCAGTCCCTTCGGGGGTTTCAAGCAATCCGGCATCGGCCGCGAGTTCGGCGAGGAAGGTCTTGCCGAGTACACCGAACTGCAATCGGTGGTCAGCGCGGGCACGCTGCCCGATCTCCCGGATTGTCTGGTCGATCCCAGTTTCGCCTGGCCTACCCCGGCGCCCGGGGGCGCCAACTCCGTTCAGCCTCACTGAACCTCCCGGAAGGACCACAATGACCCAGGAAACCGAGAACAATGTCGACGCGGTAACCGCCAGCGTGATCCGTTCGGCTATGGAGACCATCTGCTTCGAGATGGCCACCTACGTCTCCCGAACCGCGACGACCCCGATCCTCAACCAGTCCAACGAACGTAATGCCACGATCCTCGATGCCACGGGCAAGCTCGCCGCGCTGTCGGTGGGCATCCCACAGTTCATGCTGTCGTCCACGCTGCCGGTGCGTTTCGCGGCAGAATTCTTCGAGGGCGAGCTATACCCGGGGGATGTGATCCTGGCCAACGACCCCTATCACGGCGGCGGGCATCTCCCTGACGTGAATGTGTTCTCGCCGGTGTTCGATGCGGACGGCAATCCGGTGCTGTTCGCATCGATCCAATGTCATCACGGGGACACCGGCGGTGCGATGGCCGGCGGTTACAACGTGTTCGCCAAGGACATCTGGAGTGAAGGCGTGCGCTATCCCTTGCTCAAGATCGTCGAAGCAGGGCGGGAACGTCGCGACGTCGTGCTCACCATGCGGGCCAACAACCGCTTACCCGGGTTCATCGGGGACCTGCGCTCACAGGTCGGGGCCGCGCAACTAGGTGCGGCCCGGCTCAACGACCTGATCGCCGAATATGGTGCCGAGACGGTCGACGCAGCTGTGCACTGGTCGGTGCAGGACGCGACCCGGCGCTTCTCCGCCGAGATCGCCCGCTGGCCTGACGGCACCTACGAGGCCGACGCGTACTGCGACTCCGATCCGGCCGGTAACCAGGATCTGCATGTGCATGTCGCGATCACCGTCGACGGGGACCGGCTGATCATCGACTTTGACGGCTCCGACACTCGCCCGGAGATCAACGGCTGGTCGACGTTCGGCAACACCCGCGGCAATGTCATCGCGCAGCTGGCCACCCTGGTGGATCCGTCGATCCCGAAGAACGAAGGCTTCTTCAACTGCATCGACCTGCGGGTTCCAGACGGGTGTTGCCTGAATCCTCCTGAGGGGAAACCGGTTTCGAGTGGCACCCACCACCCGGGCGTGGAGGTGGGCGATGCGATCGCGATCGCGATGAGCAAGATCATCCCGGATCGGTGCTGCCCGCAGGCCTACAAGTTCGGCAGTCCCCGGCAGATGTGGGGGGAACGGGATCCCCGTACCGGCAAGCCGTTCTTCGATCACGGCGGTGAGGTCAGCGCCGGCTGGGTCAGCGCGGCTCGGGGCACCGACGGCTGGGGTGCGCTCTCGGCGTCCAACGGCAACCTGATCAAGGCCAGCGCCGAGATCAACGAACAGTTGTTCCCGCATATCCTGCGCGGTCGCAATTACCGCACCGATTCCGGCGGACCGGGGCAGTGGCGCGGTGGGTGCGGCAGTCACTTCGTCAAAGAAGTGCGCACTCCTACCCAGGTAAACCAGTACGTCGTCAACCAGCGGCACACCCACCCGGGCATCGCGGGTGGACACAATGGCGCTCCCGACCACTGTGTTGTTGGAACCGAGGT
>DASUGW010000238.1:0-7687 GCA_036273805.1 Mycobacterium sp. | reverse complement strand
GTGCGTCCCGGTAGAACCGGGATATGACCCAAGCACCCGAAATCCATACCCTGCTGCCCGGCACGGACGCCTTCGCCGCCTTGCTCGCCGACGTCGCCGCCGGCGCCAAGGACCGAGATCTCAACGACGAGAACCCTTTCGACCAAGTATCAGCCCTCAAAAGGGCCGGGTTCGGCACGCTGCGACTGCCCGCCGAATTCGGCGGGCCCGGACTCACGGTGCGCCAGCTGTTCGCCGCCGTCATCGACGTGGCACGCGCCGATCCGATCGTCGCGCACATCTTTCGCACCCACTTCTGGTTTGTCGAGGAACGCCTGCGGGCGCTGCGCGTCAACCCAGCCGACCCGGTGTCCCGGCGCTGGCTCGACGAAGTCGCAGCGGGTCGGCTCTTCGCAAACGCTTTCAGCGAGAAGGGTTCTCTGGCCGTCGGCAGCCTGGTGTTCAACACCCGGCTACTGCCCGACCCTTCCAGCCCTGGCGGCTTCCTGCTCAGCGGCGAGAAGTACTACAGCACCGGCACCCTGTTTTCGGACTACCTAACCGTCACGGCCACCACCGACCATGATTCGGTGGCGTCGGTGATCCTTCCATCAAACCGTGCCGGGGTACGCCTGATCGACGACTGGGATGGCTTCGGACAGCGCAGAACCGGCACCGGTACAACGCAATTCGACAACGTCGCGGTGTCCGCCGACGAAGTTCTGGTCGATACGCCCTACGATGCCGAGCCGGTACCCACCGTTCAGTACGCCGCACTGCAGCTCTACATCCACGCGGTGGTGGCCGGCGTGCTCGCGTCGGTGGTCGATGACGGCATCGCCCTGCTGCGTTCGCGCACACGCAGTTTCAGCCACGCGTTGACAGAAAGCCCGGTCGACGACCCGCTGTATCAGAAGCTGCTCGGCGAGTTGGCCTCGACCGCGTACGTCGCACGGGCCGCGGTGCTCGACGCCGCCGAGGCCATCGGTGCGGCCACCGATTCGCTGGACGACAACGGGGTGCCCGATGCCCAGCTGGCCGCGGATGCACAGCTCAAGGTCGCGAAGGTCAAGGTGCACCTCGATGCGGTGGCACCCGAGGCGGCGACCCTGCTGCTCGAGCTGGGCGGCGCCAGCGCATCAAGCCGGCAGCGCAATCTGGACCGGCACTGGCGCAACGTCCGGACCATCACGCTGCACAACCCGGTGGCCTACAAGGCGCGCGTGATCGGCGAGAACCTGTTGCACGGCAGCCCGATTCCCGCGAACGCCTATTTCTGACCCGCTCAACCCCGCGATTTCGGGGTGATCGCGCACGCTATGCGTGTGTGGTCACCCCGAAATCGCGTGAAAGGACAACCACATGACCCGGCAACTGCATTTGGGCGGGTTCCAGATCGCCTCACACGTCACCCATTCGCACGCCGCATGGCGGCACCCCGCCAGCGACACATCGTTTCTGACTCCGGAGTACTACCACCGCATCGGCCGCATCCTGGAGCGCGGCAAGTTCGACTTCGTGTTCTTCGCCGACCTGTTGGCGGCACCCGTACGCTATGGCGACGGGATCGCCGAACCGCTGCGGCGCGGCACCCAGGCCACCGCCACCCTCGATCCGTCCATCGTGGCGGCCAGCATCGCGGCGGTTACCAGCCACCTGGGTGTGGCGATCACCAAGTCCGCCACCTACTTTCACCCCTACGAATTGGCCCGCATCTTCGCCAGTCTGGACCACATCAGCCGAGGGCGGGTGGCCTGGAACATCGTGACGTCGCTGACCCAGGGTGAGGCACAGAATTTCGGCCAGGACGATCACCTCGGCCACGAGTTTCGCTACGAGCGGGCCGACGAATTCGTCCGCACGGCCCTGAAGTTGTGGTCCAGCTGGGATCCCGACGCGGTGGTGCTGGACAAGGAGTCCGGGGTGTTCGCCGACCCCTCACGTATCCGCCACGTTGACCATGACGGGGAGTTCTTCCGGACGCGCGGGCCGCTGAACGTGCCCTACTCGCCACAGGGCCGGCCGGTGTTGATCCAGGCCGGCTCGTCGAACACCGGCAAGGACTTCGCGGCACGCTGGGCGGAGGCGATCTTCGAGATCGACCCCACGCCCGAAGGCCGTCGCGCTTACTACGATGACATCAAGTCCCGGGCGGTGAACCTCGGCCGCAACCCCGACCACGTGCTGATCTTCCCGGCGTTCATCCCCTTCATCGGGGAAACCGAGTCGATCGCTCGCGAAAAGCAGGCCTACCACAACGAATTGGCCGATCCGGTGTCCGGCTTGATCACACTGAGTGTGCACACCGACCACGACTTCTCCGGTTACGACCTCGATGCACCCGTCGAGGACGTCCAGGTCAGCGGCACCCAGGGTCTGTTCGATACGGCACGGCGGGTGGCCAACCGCGACAACCTCACACTGCGCGACATCGGTAAGTGGTACGCCCAGGGTGTGCTGCTCCCGCAGTTCGTCGGGACCGCTACACAGGTCGCCGATCAGATCGAGGCCGCATTCACCGGCGGGGAGGCCGATGGGTTCATGGTGTCGGCGGCCTCGACGCCGGGTACGTTCAACGACTTCGTCGACGCGGTGGTCCCGGAGTTGCAGCGGCGCGGGTTGTTCCGCACCGAGTACACCGGTGCGACGCTGCGCGAGCATCTGGGCTTGGGCCCGGCCGGTTTCAGTGCGCCACATCGGCTGCGGGAGGCTGCCGCGAGCTGAGCTGCGTGAGCCGACGCCAACTCCCTCGTTGCGACCGCTTCTGGGTGAGATGGCGTCGGCTCACGCCCTCGTCCCGGCGGTTGGACGGGGTCAGGCGGTGAGTTCGACGCGGTGCGCACCCGCGACCGCGGTGTAGCGCTCGGCAGAGCACGTCAGCACAATCACCTGGCCATCGGCGCCCACCGCGTCGAACACCGCACCCATCTTCGCCAGCCGGTCCGGGTCGGTGAAACCCAGCGCATCGTCGATCATCACGGGTACGGCGTCCTCGGTTGCCACCAACGCGGCCACCGCCAACCGTGCCACAATGCCGAGTTGCTCCTTGGCGCCGCCGGACAACGATTCGAAGGGCACGGTCGTGCCGTTGAGGGTGCGATTGCGGATCTGCAGATCGCTGTCCACCTCGACCTCGAAGGTGGGCCCGAACACGGTGCGCCCCAGCCGTTCCACCTCGGCGCGGAACGGCTGGACGTAACGCTGCCGGGTGTCGTCGCGGTGGCGGCCCATCACATCCCGCAACAGCCGGGCCGCCTCCGCGCGCGACTGCACGCGGGCATACTCGGCGACCGCGTGCTCCCGGCGGATTCGTGCGGCGTCGAGCTTGCCGGCCCGGCCTTCCGAACCCATCACGTCCAACGCGACCGTCTCATTGCGGACGGCTTGGTCGACCGCGCAGTGCCGCTGATCCAAATCGGTGGCGACCGCGCGGGCGGCAGCCAGCTCGGCAGTCACCGCATCAATGCCGGCCTCGGCCAACTGTGCTGTCAGTTCGGCCAGCTCGGCCGCGGCGGCGGTAGCCCGTCCCGCGGTCTGCTCGGCAAGCACCGCGAGATCGTCGTCGGGCGCCTCGCCCCGCAGCCGGTCCAGGCGTTCCTCCACGCCGGCCAGCTCGGTACGCGCAGTGGCAACTTTTGCCCGTAGAACTGCTGCAGCCGTGACTCTTTCGGACACCCGGGTGGCGGCGAGCTCCACCACCTTCTGCTGATTGGTGTGTGCAGTTTCCGCGGTGACGCAGGCGGCACGGGCGGTATCCAATTCGGCCTGCAGCTGCGCGGGATCCCCCGACTCATCAGTCCCGGCATGCATTTCGCGTAATTCGGTCAGCCGGGAACGCAGTGCGGCCGGGTCTTCGGAACCCTTTGCGCCGGCGAGCCGCTCGGTCAGCTGATCACGCTGGGCAAGCAACTCGCGGCGGGCTTGATCGAGTCGGCGGGCCTCGTCGAGGTCGCCGGCACCCGAGCCGATCAGCAGCTCTTTGAGATGAGACTGTGCGCCCACAAGTTTCGAGTGGCTCTCGACCGCAGCCGCGTCCGGTTTCACCGTGGTGCTCAAGAACCCGGGCAGGCGGATCGTGGTGGTCTCGGTGAGGCTCAGGTCGAACGTGTCTCCCGCCGAGAGGGTCAGCGACCGCTCGCCGATTTCGACCTCGATTTCGGCCTCGGCAGTGAGTTGCACTGTGGGGGCGGAGAGTTCGGCCTGAGCACGGGCGATGTCGACGGCCTTCGCGGCTGCCTCGATGGCATGAAACGCGCGGTCGGTCAGCACGATCTCGCGCAGTCGGGCCGCCACTACATCAAGTTCCTTCTGGGTGTCGTCGATGCGGGCCAGTCGTTCGGACAGACGCAGCGCTTCGGCCGCCTCGGCGCTGCGCTCCAGCGCTGCACGCGCTGCGGTCACCCGGTCCCGCAGCTGGATCAGCGCGGTGGCAGCCTTCTCGACCAGAAGTTCAGCCTCGGTGAGGGTTTCACGCCCGAGAACTTCCGCATCGACCGCCTGCGCCGCCGCCGTCTCCAAGTCGGACAAGGCCGAATTGCGTTCGGCGACTTCGGCGCGCAGACGCAGCCGCTCCCGGTGCGCCGCGTCGGCGGCAAGGTGCTCCGCACCGGCAGCTTTGGCGTGGGCTTGGGCGGCCCGATGCTCGTCGGCCAGGACATCCAGCGCGCCGGCGGCACGCTCGGCCGCCGATCGACGCTCGATCGCCTCGGCTCGCTGTCCCGACAGCACCGCACGTTCGGCGCTCAGCCCGCTATGCCGCGCCACTCGGTCGTCGACCTCCGCCAGCGCGGCAACGCACTGGGCGACCTCGTCATCAGCCTTCTTGAGCGCGGCCGTCACCGCGGCCCATTCACCGGTGGGGCGACCGGCGGCGGTGGTGAAATAGCGCGCATATTCGGCGTCGATCTTCTCGATCAGCAGCGGCTCGGTGGACGACAGCCCGGATGCCAGGTCGCAGCCCGCCGAGTCGCTGGCGGCCACATCGAGGGCACGCGAGAGCGCATCGCACGCCGACAGGTCGACCGCCGACGTGGACGCGGACTGCAGCACCCGCTGCGCCTGCCACAGGCCGGTGTCGACGGTCTGCTCCAGCATGGCGCGCACCCGGTCATGCGCTTCGTCCCCGGTCAGTTGCTCGCGGCGCGGGGACAGGATGGTCAACTCGGTCTCGTGCTTCTTGTGAAAACGCTTGCGATAGACGAACCGGTAGGGGCCGGTGCTGATCTCGGCGGTCACCTCCGAGCCGACGTCGGCGTGCGTCGGCTTGACCTGCTTGACGTCCTTCTTCGACGAGCGGTCCTTGGACTCCAGCAACAGGTCCAGTGCCTCGATCATCGACGACTTGCCGACCTCGTTGGGGCCGGACACCACGGTGACACCCCGTTCGGGAAACTCGATGTCGCGGTGGGCAATTCCGCGGTAGTTCGACAAGACAAGCCGGTGCAGTCTCATGCGGCACCGCTCGTCGGACCGGCCAGGCGCAACAACAGCGCAAGCGCGCCCTGCGCGCCGCGGGCGCCGTCGGGATCGCCGTCGGAGGCGCGCGCAGTGGCGACCAACTCGTCGATGGCCGAAGCCGCGAACCCGCCGATGCCCAGGCACGCGAACTCACCGTCGGCCGGCACCACCGCAAGGTCACAATGCCTGTCCCACAAACCGATCCAGGCGAACAGCCGGGAGTACTTGTCCAGGCACGCGTCGAGTGCGGCCTTGTCGGTGACGGTGACGGTGCCCTGGAGCACCAGCTGCACCACCGTGCGATCCTTGTCCGGCAGCAGCTCGAGGTTCATGTCCAGATCGGCGATGTCCCGAGAGTCGTTGAGGTCGCGCCGCAACGTCGTGAACCGCCATCGGCCCACACGGTGCGGCTCGACAGCCACCTGCCCTTGCTCGTCGAGTTCCACCACCAAGACGTGGCCGGGGTCGGATTCGATGTGGTCGTAGTTGGTGACCTCGGGTGACCCCGAGTACCAGATACGCCCGCAGTCGCCGACCTGCGTGCGAGAGTGCTTGTCGCCCAGGGCCACATAGTGCACAGCACCACGGTCCAGCGCGTCGCGCAGGGCCGCCAGCCGGATCACCGAAGGGCGGCTGGGGTCGGGATCGAGCACGTCGATGCCGCCGTGAGCGACGACGATGCGCCGCACCCCGTCGGCCGGCACGTCGGCCAGCACGTCAGCGACCAGGTCCGTCGTCGGACGCTTAGACCGCCACGGCGCCGCCACGATCTGCAGGCCCGGCCCGACGTCGTGAACGCCGGCACGGTCCAGCACGACCACGTTGTCCGGGCACTCGGCACGAAACAGCTCGCTGGTGTACACCGATGCTGCGTCCAGTGGGTCATGGTTACCCGGTAGCAGGTACACCGGCACCCCGATCCCCCGCATGGCCTCCAGCGATTGACTGACCACGCGGGGGTCGAGCTGGTTGTCCTCGAACACGTCACCGGCCACCACGACGAACTCCGCGCCCGTGCGCGCGGCGAGCTCGCCGAGCTGGGCGACGGCTTCCCGACGGGCCGCCGAATACCGTGGCTGGGCTTCACCTTCCAGGAAGTGACGGGTCATGCCGAGCTGCCAGTCGGCACTGTGGATGAACCGCATCCCGTCCCCTCGATTTTCGGCTCGTTTGCTTGGTCGAGGCGAGTTTAGGACCAGCCACCGACAGATCAGCCCAACTGCGTCGCGCGTCGCCGCTGCAGCATTCCCACACCCGCGTCTACCAGCAGAAAGCCCAGCAGGCTGAGCCCAAGCAGCGGCAGAAACCAACCGATTGCCAGGGTGCCGGCAGCCACCCCGGCGACGGCGGGCAACGACAGCGCGCGCAGCACCCCCCGCCGCGGTGTCCGGCCTGCCCGCCACCGGGCACCGCGGGTCGGCCGGCGCTGCCACCACATCCGGTAGCCCACCACGATCAGCACCACCGTCGCCACCGCGACACCCAGCAGCAGAAGCTGATTGGCCAATCCGAACAGGAAACCCATGTGCAGCCGGATCCCCCAGTCGGCGAGCATCGCGATCACCGAGTAGTCGCGCCAGTAGTCGATCGCGGCGACGACGGTCGACGTCTGCGGGTCGACGGCCGCGGCATTCGTGGTCAGCCGGAAGGGCGCGTCGATTTCGGTGACCGAAACCGGTTCGCCCCCATCTGCGGGCAGCGTCAGCTCCACCGGTGCGTGCACACCGGCGGCATCCGCCGTCGCGACCACGCGGTCCAGATCGGTGGTGCCCGCGGCGGGCGACATATGACCGTGGCCGTCGTGATGAACAGTGGTTGCGGTGTCCAGCGCCGGGCGCTGCCAATGCAAGGCCGTGCGGATGTCGCTGACATGGGCGCCGGCATACGTCGACCACGTGATACCCGTCGCCGACAGGAATAGCAGCATCACCAGCACCCAGATTCCGACCCTGCCGTGCAGCCGCAACGACCGCTGCCGGGCGCTGCGGCGGCGTGCTAGCCGCGACGCCGCAGGCCGCACCAGCCACAGATACAGCCCGCCGAGCGCCACCACCCACAGCCAGGACGCGGCCAACTCGCTGTAGACCCTGCCCGGTTCGCCCAATTGCAGGTGCCGGTGCAGTCCATCGAGCCAGGTGCTCAGTGGCAGATAGCCGAACCACGTCGGCTCGTCACCCAGGATCCGCCCGGTATAGGGATCGACGAACACCGCGCGCTGGAAGTCGTCGCCGAGCGCGGGGTCGGAGAAGTA
>DASUGW010000237.1:0-9482 GCA_036273805.1 Mycobacterium sp. | reverse complement strand
CGCGAGCGCGCCGGGCAGTTGCTGCGGCGAGCGCGAGCCGGTCAGTCGGCCTGGTTCACGGTGCACGACGCCGCACTGGCAGGGGCGGCCGACACCGTCGCCGATCTGACCCGCGAGCGGTTTCCCGACCTGGTGATTCCGTACCACAGCCGTTGGCGCCACTTCGAGGCCGGCGGCGTCGACCGCCGCGCCGAACTCGAAGCCCGACTGGCCGACGAGACCCAGACGGCGCGGGCCCGCGCCATGATCGACCTGACGGTCGTCAGTGTGCTGCTCGACGCCGGCGCAGGGCCGCATTGGCGTTACCGCGAGAACGCGACCGGCCAGTGGTTCAGCCGTTCCGAGGGGCTCGGCGTGGCCAGTTGGCACGCGTTCGGAGCCGGCCTGTTCTCCTCCGACCCCGACCGGCCGTTACAGGTAGACGCCGCAGGACTGTCCGCGCTTGCCGCCGGCGACCTCGCCACCGCCTTTCAGGTCAGTCCCGACAACCCGCTGATCGGTGTCGACGGCCGGGTCGCGCTGCTGCACCGACTGGGCGAGGCAATGACCCGGCACCCTCGGGTATTCGGCCCACAGTTGCGGCCCGGCGCTCTCTACGACGCCCTGGCGCCCGGGCCGGTGCGCGTGCACGACATCCTGTCGCTGCTACTTGCGTCACTGTCAGGTATCTGGTTGGCCGACAACATGATCCGAGACCAGCCGCTGGGTGACTGCTGGCAGCATCCCAGCGTGGCAGGGCCGGGTCTGACCGACACCTGGATGCCATTTCACAAACTGTCGCAGTGGCTGACCTACTCGTTGCTCGAGCCGTTCGCATGGACTGGCGTCAGGGTCGTCGACCTCGACACGCTGACAGCGCTGCCCGAATACCGCAACGGTGGGCTGCTGCTGGACACCGGTGTGCTGCGGCTTCGCGAGCCGGCGCTGGCCCAGCGCGAGTGGACGGTCGGCGATGAGCTGATCGTCGAATGGCGGGCACTGACCGTCGCACTGCTCGACGAGTTGGCGCCGCTGGTACGAGCGCGCCTCGGCGTCGACGAAGCTGCGATGCCACTGGCCTGCGTACTCGAAGGCGGCACCTGGGCCGCCGGCCGCGCGCTGGCCGCACAGCTGCGCGACGGTCAACCTCCATTACGCATCGTCAGCGACGGCACAGTCTTCTAAGCTCGATCGCTCGCTCCTCCGCGCTTCGTCCCTCCAGCGCTGCGTCGACTCGCTAGGATATGAATTCGTGCCCGAAGTTCAGGTCGTCGACCATCCGCTGGTGCAGCACAAGCTCACCCTCATGCGTCGTAAAGACGTGTCCACGAACGGTTTCCGCCGCCTGTGCAACGAAGTGTCAGCGTTGATGGCCTACGAGGTGCTGCGCGACCTGCCGCTACACGAGGTTGACATCGAAACACCGCTCGAACACACGACTGGCAGGATCGTCGACGGAAAGAAGCTGGTATTCGTGTCGATTCTGCGGGCCGGCACCGGCATTCTGGACGGAATGCTCGCCGTGGTCCCCGGCGCGCGCGTCGGCCATATCGGGCTATATCGTGATCCCAAAACACTTGTCGCCATTGAGTATTACTTCAAGATGCCCGACGCCCTGCACGAGCGCGACGTGGTGGTGGTTGATCCGATGCTGGCCACCGGCCACTCGGCGATAGCGGCCGTCGACCGACTCAAGGAACACGGTCCGCGATCGATCAAATTCGTCTGTCTGCTGACCTGCCCCGAAGGTATCGCGGCGATGACGGATGCCCATCCCGATGTGCCGATCTACACCGCCGCCGTCGACCGCCAACTCGACGAGCACGGCTACATACGGCCCGGCCTCGGAGACGCTGGGGATCGGATTTTCGGTACCAAATAGCGAGGGAGACAGCGCATGTCCGATTCGTCGTCTACCGTTTTGCCGGCCGCATTCATCGGCCACGGCAGCCCGATGAACGCGCTGGAACTCAATCGCTATACCGCAGCCTGGCGCGCGTTCGGTCAGGCCGTCGGTCGCCCCCGCGCCATCCTGGTCATCAGCGCGCACTGGTACATCAATGCCACCGCCGTCACGGCGATGGCGCGACCGCGCACCATCCACGACTTCTACGGGTTCCCCCGCGAACTTTTCGATGTCCAGTACCCGGCGCCCGGATTGCCCGAACTGGCGGCCGAAATCGCTGACACCGTCAAGCCGACGTGGGTCGGCGCCGACGTCGACAGCTGGGGCATTGACCATGGCACCTGGTCGGTGCTGGTGCACGCGTTTCCGGATGCATCGATCCCGGTGGTGCAGCTGTCCATCAACGCCGAGAAGCCACTGGACTACCACTTCGATCTGGGCGCGCGGCTCTCGGAATTGCGCGCGGCAGGCGTGCTGATCGTCGGCAGCGGCAACATCGTGCACAACCTGCGGACCATGGACTGGACCCTCGGCGACACCGGATTCCACTGGGCGACAAGGTTTGACGATGCCGCCGCGAATCTATTGACGTCCGCCCCGCAGGACGTTCTGCGACTGCGGGAGCACCGTGACTACGCCGCGGCCGTGCCCACACCCGACCATTTCATCCCGATGCTCTATCTCGCCGGGCTGACCTCCGCGCAAGACGACGTCGCCGATGTGCTCGTGGACGGCTACACCTACGGGTCGCTGTCGATGACCTCCTACACCGTCGGGATGAACGGCCTCGGGTCCGTGACGAACACTGAGAGCGCCGACATGGACCACAGTGGGCCGCCGTGCCCCGATGTTCCGGCCGATGCGACCAACATCTGACGCCGAGAATTGCCGGTAGCGGGTTAGGCTGTGCCCGTGCAGAAGTCGGGGCAACGCCCACGCCTGGGTACCGCTGCGTACACCGCCGCGCAATCCCGCATCCTCACCGCGGCGCTGGATCTGATCGCCGATCACGGAGTCAGCGGGACCTCCCTGCAGATGATCGCCGATGCGATCGGCGTCACCAAAGCCGCTGTCTACCACCAGTTCAAGACCAAAGACGAGATCGTCGTCGGAGTCACCGAACTGGAACTCGCGACGCTCGAGGATGCGCTGGCGGCGGCCCGGGCCGAACCCGACCCGGTACAGACCCGCAAGGTGCTGTTGACACAGGTCATCGATATGGCGGTACGACGCCGACGGTGGGTTCGCACACTGCAGAACGACCCGATCATCGTGCGACTGCTCGGCGAGCACCCGCCCTTCCGTGACTTCATCAGCGAGCTTTACGGCCTGCTGCAGGGTGAACAGGATGACACCATCGCCCGGGTCAGCGCCGCGCTGTTCTCCGGCGCCATCGCCGGCACCGTGATCAATCCCCTGCTGGACGACATCGACGACGATGCGCTGCGTGCCGCACTGATGCAATTGATGACCCGGATACTGAATCTCCCGGATGATTGATCCCTAACTAGCCGATCGGCTACCCTCGCACTGTCAGAACCCGGAAGCACATTCCGACGCCCTGGAATCGAGGTGCGATGCAGATCCTTGCCGAGGCCGAGGACCAGCCAAAAGCAGCGGACATCAAGACCCAGTTGATCTGCCTGTGGACCGTTCCGGTCTTCGCGGTCGTCTACCTGGCCGCGTTCCTGGTGTTCCCCGGTTTCTTCCCGCCGATGTCGCCGCAGATGACCGCCGACCAGGTTGCCGCGTTCTACGCCGAGCACACCGCGCGGATCCGATTCGCGATGATCACCTACGACCTGTGCGGCATCATGCTGCTGCCGTTCTTCATGGTGATCGTCGTGCAAATGAAGCGCATGCGCGGACAGAGCCACGTGTTCGCCTACTGCTATCTGACCGCCGCGGTCAGCGGAGCGACCCTGTTCGCGTTGTCGAACATCTTCTTCCTGACGGCAGCCTTCCGGCCCGACCGCGCGTCGGAGCTGATGATGCTGCTCAACGACATGGCCTGGATGCTGTTCATCGCGCCGGTGGGTGCACCGGTGGCGATGAACCTGCTGCTGGCCGCGTCGGTGTACTTCGACAAGGGACTCCCTCCGGTATTTTCGCGCTGGGTTGGGCATTTCGCCGTCGCGACGGCCCTGGCCATGGTGCCCGCGGTTGGCGCGGCGGTGTTCCAGTCGGGACCCCTGGCCTGGGATGGGGCCGTGTCGTTCTGGTTGCGCAACGGCGCCTTCGTGCTCTTCGTCGTGGTGATGTTCTTCGTGCTGCGGGGCGCCGTTCACCGCCAGGCGGTCGAGGACGGGGTCGCCGTCGCACCGGACGCGGGGATACACGGGTGAGCACCGAGCATATGGTCCGCACCGACACCGCAGGATCGTCATCCCCGGCGTCCGTTGCAGCCGCCCGCCCGGCGGGCAAACGCGATGTGCTGCTTGTGTTCTGGATCGTCCCCGCGTTCTACACCGCATTCGGTGCCATCTTCTTCCTGCTTGCCCGGACCATGCCGCCGCCTCGGCCGGACATCACCACCGCGCAGATGGTCGGCTGGTTTCACCAACACTCCTTGACCATCCAGATCGGCTTCACCGTCCTGGTCCTCATCGTCGGCGGAGCCGGTGTGGCCAACGGCATCGTCGCCTACCACATGAAACGCATGACGGTGGGATCGGTGATGGCCTACACCTATATCGGCGCCATGTCGGTCGGCGCGCTACCCGGCTGCCTACTCGTGGCGTTCTGCTTCCTCGCTGCGACCTTCCGGCCAGACCGTGATCCGCAGACTCTGGCGCTCCTTTACGATTTGGGGCTGCTGTCCTATGTCGGCTCGTTGGGCTGTTTTTCCACGGCCTACTTCGCGTTCGCCATCGCGATCTTCTATGACCGCAACGAGATCTTCCCGAAGTGGCTCGCGTACATCTCCATCTGGCAGATCGTCACCGAGGTGATGGCAACCCCGGTATTCGTCTCCAAGGCAGGGCCGTTCGCGTGGAACGGCTCGATCTCGTTCTGGATGGGCACAGTGGTATTCGGCATCTGGCTGATGTGCGTCATCGTCTTTCTGAAGAAGGCGAGCGAACTCGAGCCCGTCGACGCACCGGCGCTGGACTAAGGATCCGATGACCAACCTCAAGCAGCAGGCCGCCCCCGACAAGGCAGCACATCACCGGTACCTGCCGGGCGACACCCATATCTGGGTCATGGTGCTGGGCGACCTGGCGATATTCGGCGCATATTTCCTCATATTCATGGTCTACCGCGCCATGAATGCGCAGCAGTACCTGCAGTCCCAGCAACACCTGAATGTCACCCTCGGAGTGGTGAATACCGTTGCGCTGCTGACGAGTTCGTGGTTTGTCGCACGAGGTGTGCAGGCCGCACGTGCCGGGGATCCGGACCGGGCGGTGAAGCTGACCTATTGGGGCGGCGCGTTCGGTGTGGCGTTCATCGTGATCAAGGCCTACGAGTGGTTCACGAAGATCGGTCACGGCTACACCATCACCACCGATCAGTTCTTCGCGTTCTACTACATGCTCACCGGCGTGCATCTGTTCCACGTCGCGCTCGGTCTGCTGATTCTCGGTGTCGTGGTGCGCGAGTTGCGCAACCCGCGCAAGCGCCGCGCGGCGCTGATCGAATCCGGCGGCATCTACTGGCATATGGTCGACCTGCTGTGGGTCGTCATCTTCGCGCTGTTCTATGTGATGAGGTGAAACGGTGACTTCCCAGACTCCACAAACCGCACAAGGTGCCGAATCGTCACGCGCGGTCACCTATGCCTGGATCGTCCTGTGCGCGATCACCGTGCTGTCATGGTGGCTGGCCCCCGGCCACTCCGGCGGCGTCGCCGCAGTGGCCAGCGTGCCGATCACTGTCGCCGTGCTCGCGCTCGGCTTCATCAAGGGCCGGCTGATCATCCGGCACTTCATGGAGGTGCGGACCGCGCCGCGATGGCTGCAGGCGGCCACCGACGCCTGGCTCGTTGTGTTATGGCTTGCTGTTCTGGGGATATACCTCTACCTCTGATCGCCTCGTTTAGCCCCGGACATCTCGGCTCAGTACAGTCGGGGCGGACACGGGGGCCGGCGAGGAGGTTTATTCGGTGACGCAGGTGTTGGTCGTCGCGTTGGCGCTGACGGCCGCGCTGTGTGCGGCGATCGGGATCGTCGTCCGCCAGCTCGCTACCCAGCATGTGCCGGCCGAACACGGAATGTCGCCGGTCATGGTGTCGGCGCTGATGCGCAACAAACTGTGGTGGGCGGGTACCGGATCCGCCGTCGCCGGCTACATCTTCCAGGCCCTGGCGCTGACGTTCGGGTCACTGCTGATGGTCCAGCCCCTGCTGGTGTCCTCGTTGTTGTTCGCCCTGCCGCTCAGCGCCCGCGCCGCCCACCAACGAGTCACCCGGGCCGAATGGGGGTGGGCGATCCTGCTCACAGTGGGCCTGGCCGTTTTTGTGCTGGTCGGCCATCCGCGCGAAGGCCATTTCCAGCCGACGCCACAGGTCTGGCTGGGCGTCGCGGCAGTCTGTCTGCCGCTGATCGTCGGCTGCATCATCGGTGCGGTGCGTACCCTCGCCACTCCGCGCGCGGTGTTGTTGGCCGTCGCGGTCGGAGTGATGTTCGGACTGGTGGCGCTGCTCACGAAGCTGTGCACGCACCGGTTCCACACCGGCGGACCGGTGGCGGTACTGACGTCGCCGGCACTCTATCTGCTGGTGCTCGTCGCCATCGTCGGTACGGTGCTGCAGCAATCGGCGTTTCATGCCGATTCTCTGCAGACCTCGGTGCCGACGATGCTCGTGCTCGAACCGGTGGTCGCGGTGTTGCTCGGTGTGCTGGTGCTCGGTGAAGAACTGACGGTTCACGGTCTGCCGGTGGTGCTGCTGCCGATCGCGGTCGCGGCGATGCTGGCCGGCACCATCGCGCTCGGCCGTGACACCGGTGCCCGCGACGAACAGATCGCGCACGCCGGCGCCCCCGCGCCTTAGGACACCCGCCACGCTTCGGCTGCCGCGGCCAGCTCGTCGGCCGGACTGTCCCAGTAATCGAGGTTCAGTGCCTTACCCAGCGGACGTCGCCGCAGCGCGCCATGCCGTCCGCGTGGCCATCCGACCACGACGTGCCCGGCCAACAGCCAGTCGTCGGGAATGCCGACGGCCTCACGAAGTAAGGGTTCACCACCATAGGAAGCCCAGCTGGTCAGGCAGGCGCCCAGCCCCTGAGCCCGGGCCGCCAACAGAAAATTCTGTATCCCCGGGTAGATCGAACCGCCGAGCAAGAGTTCGGAAGCCGTCGGATAACCCTTCTGGGTGAACAGCACCGACGTGAATTCACCCGCACGGTCATGCAACTCATAGGTCGCGCGATTGTTTCGCGCCTGCGGGCTGTCGTCGCCATCAGCCGGCCGGGTCATGCCGTAGACCGGTTCGATCACCGCGAGCGCCTGGGCGGCGGCCTTGGCGACAACCGCGCGCTGCTCCGCGGAACGCAGCACGACAAATCGCCAGCCCTGGGCGTTGGCTCCCGACGGTGCCCAGGTAGCGGCCTGTAGGCACCGCGCCAGCGTTGCGTCGTCGACGGGTTCTTCGGTGAACCGGCGGATGGTCCGGGCGGTAGACATCACTTCCCAGATGTCATCGGTTCGTCCTGGCATGCAAGCACTCCCTCCTGTGCCATGGAGAGTAGTGCCGCCGGGTCGCCGTCAGGCGTCCGACATCGCGCCGGGACGATGTGGCACGCTCGCGCAGTTACGGAAGCGCATGGTGACCCGGGTGCCATCGGATGAGCTGTCGATGCTGACGCTGTCCGCCAGTGCCCGCATCAACGCGATTCCGCGGCCCCGGGTGTCGTGACGCGGTGGCGGAACCCCGCAATACCAGGCGCCCTGGTCGGTGACGACGATGTCCAGCGTCGCCGTCGCCGCGTCGTGGTTTGCTTCGATGATCATGGAGCCCGATTCGGCGGACCCTACATAGGCGAACTCTGCCGAGTTGGACAGTGCCTCGTTGACCGCCAGCACTATGTCACTGATGCGCTCGTCATCGACTGCCAGGCAACGACGAATCCAGGCGGAGAAGTCGCCGCGGATCCGAGCGACCGTCCGGGCATCAGCCGCACCCACCCGCACATAATGTGCATCCACAGTGGTTGCGGGCTGCGCGGAATCGTCCATAGCGGCTAGTGACTACCCAACTACTGCCAGAGTCATGCCCGAACCGCCTCAAGGGCGACATTTCGTGTCGGATACACGTTGATGAAGTCGGCGATTCCGGTGATTTTCAGCGGTCGGCTGGTTGCCGGACCGTCAGCCGCGACGACCAGACGAACATCGGAACCCGCGTCCTCGTGCGCGGCCACGATCACCTGCATACCAGCCGAGGCCAGGAAGTCGACGGCGATCAGATCAACGATCAGCGCCGCCGGTTTCTTGGCCAGCGCATCCCGGATGGTCTGCGAAAGCTGCGGGGCGGTCAACATGTCCACAGCGCCGGTCACCGCGACAACCGCGATGGAACCAACCTGTTCCGCGGCGACATCGAAGTTCGCGACATCGGGACCGTTAGATGACGACTCATGCTGCGCGTCCAAAACCCACCTCGTCTGCTCAAGAGTGCACGGACTCTCTATCTCAACTCGTCTTGCCCTCGCGTGGCTACGTTCTGAACCAGGCGGGGCACCGTGCGGTGACGACTGCGATCAGGCTATCCCACGACAGTCGGACCAGCGCTTAACAGCGCCCCGCGTCCGGATCACTCACCGCGATGCGACCCCTGGCAACCAGGTGGTTATTGGCGTACCTGTCGGGTTCGCCGGGCTGCAATCACCAATCTCCGCGCCTGGGCTCTGCGGCGCCATGTCCGGGTGCCGGCGCGCCCTCATGCGGGGCCGTCGCCGACCAGCCCGTACCCGAGCACACAAGGTCCGAGGGCATGGACACCGTCGTCGGCAGCGGAAGCGGAAGCCCTGGGACTGTCGGCACACCGATGGCGGCAGGTGCGAGCATCGAGCTCCCACCGCCCAGCAGCGGGGCCGCCAATCCGGTCACGGGAGCGAGCGCTCCCAGCACCGGGGCCATCGCACCGAAGGGGATCAGCCCGCCTATCGGCGCAAACAGTCCGCCGCCCCCTGGGGCGCCACCACCGCCGCCACCCGTCGCCACAGGGGTTGTCACTGTGGCAGCAGCCGGAGCCGCGCCACCACCGCCGGTTCCTCCACCAGCGCCAGTGCCGCCGCCACCGCCCCCACCAGTGCCGCCGCCACCGCCGCCCGTCGTGACTGGGGTTGTCACTGTGGCAGCAGCCGGAGCGGCCCCGCCACCGCCGCCAGCACCACCACCAGCACCGGCGCCACCACCAACGGCACCCGCGCCGCCACCGCCGGCGCCGCCACCGCCACCGGTGCCCGCACCGCCGCCGCCACCGGGAACCACTGCTGCAGATTGAACGATCGGCGCGCCAGCTCCCCCGCCGGCTCCGGCACCACCTGCGCCAGCACCGCCACCGCCAGCACCCGCGCCCGCGCCGCCACCCCCAGCACCTGTACCTGTACCTGCACCAGCGCCACCACCGCCACCAGCACCAGCACCGCCAGCG
>DASUGW010000236.1:0-11706 GCA_036273805.1 Mycobacterium sp. | reverse complement strand
TCGAAGTGCTGGCGGACTTGCGGTGGCAGGCTGGCGAGCAGACCGGTCGCCGCATCCACGCCTGACTCGCCCGGACCCCCGGGGTTGATCACCAACGAGCCGAGCTTCTTGCCGCTTGCCGGGAAGCGGATCAGCGCCAGGTGGGCGCTGCCCTGCTCGGGTTGTGTGTAGTCAACAGGGACTGTCAACACCGCGCACTGCGCATCGGCCGGCAGCTGTGCACCGCCACTACTGCCGGCGCTTTGACACTGATCCCAGTCGAGCTGTTGCGGCGATGCTTTACGGTCGGCGACCGGAGCACCGGACACCGCGACGCCGCAGCCCCCCGTCACCAGCGCCACCCCGGCGACCGCGGCGAGCTGGGTGCAGATCCGGGCAGCCCGGCCTCTGCGTAGTTGTTCACGACGACGGACCATGGCGTACATGCTGCCACGGCGCCATAGGTCTGGTTACGTTGGTGGACAGAGCCTTTCAGGATTTTCTCAGCTGGCGTTCCGATCCACCGGCCGCCCGGGGATCACCCGGCCAGAGCGAATACCGGGATCGTCGGTGCGGCGGCGCGCAGATCCGATTCGCCGGATTGCGGCGTGAGTCCGCCGACGTAGCCTTTGACCTCCCAGTACCACCGAGCCAGATATTGCTGCAGCAGTTCGGGTTTCGCATCGTCAGCGATCTCCCGGACCGCGACGGTACGCGAACGCCAGCGCGGCCCTACCTGCACCTCACCTGCTGTGCGCGCGTTGCGCGCCCACTGCGTGTTGCCACGCGGGGACACCACGTAGTCCACGCCGTCGACGCTGAGGACGTTGACCACCACCCTGCGCAACTCCCCTGTCTTGCGTCCACGCACCCCCAAGGCCCGCGTTCCGGCGATGCTGATACCGGCTTCGGCCAGCCATCGGATAACCGAGTTGAACGCCCGTTGGGCGGCCCCGGGTGCGTCATACCGCTCGCTCATATTCAGTCCTTTCGCAATTCGAGAGCAGTGCTCTCTAGATGGTTGCACGCGGGGCTCACAAATTCAAGAGCAGTGCTCTCTTTTGTGTCAGACTTACCCGATGGGCATCCGCCAAGACACCCGGGATCGCATCGAAGCTCAGATCATCGAGCTGGGACGGCGGCAGTTGATCACCGAAGGCGCCGCCGGCCTGTCGCTGCGGGCGATCGCCCGCGACCTCGGGATGGTTTCCTCGGCGGTCTACCGCTACGTCGCCAGCCGCGACGATCTGCTCACGCTGCTGTTGGTGGACGCGTACAACGACCTCGCCGACGCCGTGGAGCGTGCACATGAGCATGCGCGCGGGGACGGCGCTGCGTGGCATGTGCAGGTTCTGGAAATGGCGCGAGCCGCTCGGCGGTGGGCCGTTGCCGGACCCGCGAGTTGGGCGCTGTTGTACGGCAGCCCGGTTCCCGGTTACCGGGCACCCGCCGAGGTGACGGTGCAGCCCGGTACCCGGGTGATCGCCGCGCTGTTGCAAGTCATCGGCCAGGCCGCCGCCGACGGCCTTATTGCAGACAGCGAAGTCGTTGTACCGCAGTCGGTTTCGGATGACTTCGACCGCCTGCGCGCCGAGTTCGCAGTGGACTGCAGCGACACAGCGCTGACGAAATGCTTCACGGTGTGGGCGGCACTTGTCGGGGCGATCAGCCTCGAGGTATTCGGGCAGTACGGCGCCGATACGCTGACCGACGCGTCGGCCATGTTCGACCTGCAGATCGAGGCCGTGCTGAGCCTTCTTACGGTATAGACGTGGGCCTGTGCCCTAGTCGCTGCCGCCCTTGCCCTTCGCGCTCGATCCGCCCGCACTGTCCGCCTTCTTGCCGGTCGATGTGGCGCTGCCGGTTGCCGACTGGCTCGGCTTGGGCGCCTGCGCTTGATTTCCGGTGGATGCCGAGGCGTCCGACTTCGAGGTCGTGGCGGATTTGGGCATACCGCCGGCCGGCATGAGTCGTGGTGCTTTGCCCGTCTTCGTTCCTGGGGTGTGGTCGGCGACCGCGCCGGTTTCTGTCGAAGTCCCAGCTGCCGAGTCGACCGTCTTGCTGTCCGGAGCGGGCGCAGTGTCAATCGGCAAGTCCCGGTCGGTGCTCGCAGCGTCGGCGCTGCCGGCGGCAACCGGATCGGGCGCTTGGGATGTACGCGGCTTCGTTAGGTCGGTGGAGCCGGTGGCAGTCTTCGTCTCCGATGCGTGCCCGAAGGGCAACGCCCGGGCGATGCGGGCGGAGGTTGGCGATGTTGCACCGCCGGAAGTGTGAGAGCCGCCCTCCTCAGACGCCGCGTCCGTTGGGCTCGCGTCGCTCGCCGACCGTTGCACGGTAGTGGTGCTTGCCGCGCTCTTGGTCGACGACTCCGTGGCGGCAGCGGACGAGACGGCCGAGGCCGTCGACAGCGAGTTGGAAATGCTCGTGACGGTGCGAACGAATGTGCTGACCGCTGAGATGACGTTCTCGATGGATGCCAGAGGGTTCTGTCCACCCGTTCCGCCATTGGCCAAACCGATGGGCAGTTCGGTGATCGCGAGGTATACACGCTCGGCGGCGATGACCACCCTGAGGACCGAGACTAGTGGCGCCAGTGGCGATTTGATTGTCGTGACAAGAGTTTCGGTGGCTGCGCTCACCGCAGCACCGGTGTTGTCGATACCGGCGACGAGCTGCTGGACCTGGCCGGATGACGAAACGCCTGGGATAGCGGCAACTGCGGTGATGAGGTTGTGCAGGTCGGAGGTGGTGGAGCTGATCTTTTCCGCGGCGGCGGAGCGACCGGTCGTCGGGTTGACCTCGGCACTCAGGATCAACAGGGGAAAGTCCGGTGTCTGCCAGTAGATGACGTCGCTGCTGATGCTTTGGGCGGCGGAGGCAACGTTGACGACGTAACCGATCGGGTCGAAGGCCGCGGTGAGCGCGATGCGATCCGACACCACGGTGGTCGGCGCGTGTGTGGCGCGCATCCGCGGTACCTCTGCTACCGACGCCGGCACGGTGCCGGCGACCACGATCGCCGCGCAGCAGACGATAGTCAGCGTTGACGACGCGAGGTTGACCCGCATGGTGATGCCCCTTGGTGATGCGCGTTGGTGAGCGGACTTCTGAACAGGCCGCGAGAAGGCCCGTTCAGGCGCCCGAATCTGGCATCGCGTGACAACACTCTCGAAGCTGTACCGGCGTCCCACATCGGACAGCGCTGAATGTAGCGGGCGAGGAGACCCAACGCGCGTGTACCGGGAGACGTCACAGACGGCCCGCACCGGTGATGCACGTCATAACTCTGAGCGGTGGTCCACTCGACGACGCGGTGGGCGACTAAGCGTTCTCGGTGCCGGAGTGAGCGTTGTCGAAGAATCTGAGGGCACTGTGGTGTTCATGTCCGAGCCGCCGCAAGCTAAGTAACAACTGGCCGAACACCACCTGTCCTATCACCATTTGCTGCACAACCGCATCGCGGTCCTCGACTAGGTCCGCCCTGCGCAGCCTGCTGACCTCATACGCTGCGATGGCGTCGATGAGGCCGAGATATGTTGCCGCGTTTGGCAAGTCGAACGGCGAGCCCAAATCGTTGAGCACCCCGAGCAGACCGGCCAGTTGATTTAACGCGGGCGAGTCCGGACGCACATGTGTCCAGCCGGCTTGCTGCATGACTTGCTCAGCGAGCGTAGACATTTGTTCGCTGCCGACATCCGATGGGCGCGCCAGTGCGTCAAAGGCCGCGCCGAATATCTGATGCATCGAGAGCGCTTCGTCTTGCACCGCATCAACGATTTCCTTGAGATCCGCTACTGGGACGGCCCCGACCTCACGCAGCACGCGCAACAGTCGCAGTCGCGCCACAAGATGGTCGCTGTACTCCGCACGCCGCTCACTCACCTTCTGGCCGGGCGGGAGCAGACCCTCGCGCAGGTAGTACTTGATCGTCGCCACGGTTACGCCAGAGCGCTCGGCAAGTTCGGAGATTCGCACTCGAGTCCTTTTCGGCAAGGGTTGACAGCAGTCCGTGGATAGTCCCACTATCTTTAACTAGATATTTCCACTATCTAGCCTAGGAGACGCGATGACTCGAACCGCAATTCCCCGCGCCTATCGCGACGCTCCCCAACGCGTACCCAAGGGCGTGCTGGCGGGAGCCTCCGTTGCCGACGTCGGCGACAACGATGTGGTGGTGTTCTTGATCGGCGCACGAGTCCACCGCTGGCACAAGGTGCGCAGTTGGTTCCCGACCTTCGTTGCGATGCCCCGGATGCTTGTACAGCTTGCGAAGAATCCTGATCTGGGCCTCCTCCACGCCAAGATGTATCGCGCCGGCCGCGACGTCATCGTGGTCCAGTACTGGCGCAGCGTCGAAGACCTCGGCCGGTTCGCCAAAGACCCTTCACTTGCTCATGCTCCGGCCTGGGCAGCATTCAACCGCGACGCCGCCAGCACCGGTGATATCGGCATCTGGCACGAGACCTATCGAGTGCCCGTCGACCACATCGAAACCCGGTATGGGAACTTGGCACCATTCGGCCTCGGGAAGGCCCTCGGAGTGCGCGGACGCTACGGAGCACCACGCAACAGCACACATCAGAAGATGAACGAAACCGACTCTGACTACATCCACATCTGAGAAACCGCGGTGCCCAGCCGGAACCGTGCGAACCTGAGCTTGCCGCCGCGGACGCATTGGTGCGCAGCGCATTCGGATCCCAGTTTCGATCTCACGATTGACTGCATGCCGTTCAGGGCGCGCACATGCTGACGCCTCAGGGCCTGCCCCCATTCGTCGACGTACGGCAACCATCCATCGCGGTCGGAACGACCCACCCAACACAAGCACAAAGGCTACGAACTCGTTGAGTTCGTAGCCTTTGTGCTGCGGTTCTCTGAACCGCTCGCTGTGGGCGAAGGGGGACTTGAACCCCCACGTCCCGAAGGACACTGGCACCTGAAGCCAGCGCGTCTGCCATTCCGCCACTCGCCCGAATGACCGCGGAAGCGTATCAACTCGACGCGCCCAACTCCAAACCGCAGGTGTTCGGCTCACCGCCGGCCCAAACCCCCGACGACCATTCTGACCTGCTCATACCTGATTCTCAGAGTTCTTGTGGTGCACCGCGGGTACACCCGACCGATAACATGCAGGTGAAACAACACAGTGGTGCGACACGCGCCGGGCGCAGGCGTGCCCGCGTAACCCGGCATAGCGAGCCGGACACCACCCGAGAACAGGGAGGCGGTGAGATGGGTCTTTTCGAGCGGTTCGACCGCAAGATCGAATCCACCGTCGAGGATGCGTTTGCGCGGGTGTTCGGCGGCTCGGTCGAACCTGCCGACGTCGAGGCCCTGCTGCGCCGGGAAGCGGCCGATGGACAGCGCACTTTGGCCGGCGGACAGCTGTTGGCTCCTAATGAATACGTCATCACCCTCAGCGTGCCCGACTACGAGAAGGTGAGCACGGATCCCGATCTCACGTCGGACACATTTGCCAAACATCTCGCGGGGTACCTGAGAGATCAAGGGTGGCAAACGTATGGTGAGGTGGTCGTCCGTTTCGACCCGTCACCCGCGTTGCACACGGGTCAGGTGCGCGCGCACGGCATCGTCAATCCGGATGCCGCCGGCGCCGCCCGCCCCCCGACTCCCGATGCACCCGCCCCCCGACCATCCGACCACGCGATGAACGTAGAACGAGGAGTAGCACCCATGAGCGACAACCCCACCTACCGCGGCGGCCAGGGTCAGGGGCGGCCCGGCGACGACTACTACGGTCGCCCCGAGGATGAGCGGTACGGCCGGCCGGAGGATGGCCGCCCCGCACCGGATCCGCGTGGAGGCTACGAGCAGAGCGGTTACCCGCCCGCCGACCCGAACTACCCGCCGGCTGACCCGAACTATCCGCCGGCCGATCCGAACTATCCTCCGCGGCCCGCATACCCCGATCAGGGCGGCTACCCGTCGTACGAGCAGCGCGGCTACAACCCTCAGGGTTCCCCCGCACCCCAGCCTCCCCAGGGCCAGCAGCCTCCTCAGGGTCAGCAGTATGACCAGGGCTACCGCCAAGAGCCCCGCGGCTACGGCCCCCAGGGCGGCTACGGCGCACCGCCGGCCGACTACGGCCGCCCGCCCGCCGGCCGGCCCGACGACTACGGCCGTCCCCCCGCCTACCCCGATCAGGGCGGATACGACCGCGGCTACAACCCGGCACCGTCCTACGGCCAGCCCGACCCGTACGCGCAGCCCGATTACGGCCGCTACTCCGAGCCGCCGCGGTCTGACTACGGGCAGCCCGATTACGGACAGGCCGACTACGGCCAGCAGGGCTACAGCCAGCAGGATTACCCGCCGCCGGCCGCACCGCAGGGATACGGCGACTACGGCCAGCCCGAGTACCGGCCGCAGGGCGCCGGGCCGGTGGTCGTGCTGCAACTCGATGACGGCAGCGGTCGCACCTACCAGCTGCGTGAAGGCGCAAACGTGGTGGGCCGCGGCCAGGACGCCCAGTTCCGGCTCCCCGACACCGGGGTCTCCCGCCGGCACCTGGAGATCCGCTGGGACGGCCAGGTCGCGCTGCTGTCGGACCTGAACTCGACCAACGGCACCACCGTCAACAATGCGCCGGTGCAGGAATGGCAACTCGCCGACGGCGACGTGATCCGGCTGGGTCACTCCGAGATCGTCGTCCACGTCCACTGAGGCCTGCACAGCCACAGCCACGGCACCGCGCCGGGGGCACAAGCTCCCGGTGTAGCGGCGGCTGTCCAAGTATCGTGACGTTGCCACGGGTCGGCGCACATGCGGACGGGAAGGACGTCAGATGCAGGGACTAGTTCTGCAGCTGACGCGCGCCGGTTTCCTGCTGCTGCTGTGGGTGTTCATCTGGTCGGTACTGCGCATCCTGCGCACCGATATCTACGCCCCCACCGAAGCCGTGATGGTCCGGCGCGGCCTGGCTCTGCGCGGCACCCTGCTGCCCAGCCGCGAGCGCCGAAGCATCCCGCGCTTTCTGGTCGTCACGGAGGGCGCGCTGGCCGGCACCCGGATACCGCTCAGCGGACAGCCCGTGCTGGTCGGCCGCGCCGATGATTCAACGCTGGTGCTCACCGACGACTACGCCTCGACCCGGGACGCCCGGCTGTCGCAGCGCGGGACCGAGTGGTACGTCGAAGACCTCGGGTCGACCAACGGCACCTACCTCGATAGGGCAAAGGTGACGACAGCGATCAAGGTTCCCATGGGTACGCCGGTGCGCATCGGCAAGACGGCAATCGAGCTGCGCCCGTGACTCTTGTTCTGCGCTATTCGGCGCGCAGTGACCGGGGCCTGGTCCGGGCCAATAACGAGGACTCGGTGTACGCGGGTCCACGGCTGTTGGCGTTGGCCGACGGCATGGGCGGGCATGCCGCCGGCGAGGTCGCCTCGCAGTTGGTGATCGCCGCGCTGGCCCATCTCGACGACGACGAGCCCGGCGGCGACCTGCTGAGCAAGCTCGACGACGCCGTGCACCGGGGCAATGCCGCAATCGCCGACCATGTCGAGGCCGAGCCCGAGCTTGAGGGCATGGGCACGACCCTGACCGCAATCCTGTTCGCGGGCAACCGTCTTGGCCTCGTGCACATCGGTGACTCGCGCGGCTATCTGATGCGCGACGGTGAACTGACCCAGATCACCAAAGACGACACTTTCGTACAGACCCTGGTCGACGAGGGCCGCATCACCGCCGAGGAAGCACACAGTCATCCGCAACGGTCGCTGATCATGCGGGCGCTCACCGGCCACGAGGTCGAGCCGACGCTGAGCATGCGTGAGGCCCGCGCCGGAGACCGCTACCTACTGTGCTCCGACGGCCTGTCCGACCCGGTCAGCCACGAGACCATCGCCGAGGCACTGCTGTTGCCCGACGTCAACGAGAGCGCCGACCGGCTCATCGAACTCGCGCTTCGCGGCGGCGGCCCGGACAACGTCACCGTCGTAGTGGCCGATGTCGTCGACGTCACCGCCTACGACTATGGCCAAACCCAGCCGATACTGGCCGGTGCGGTCTCCGGGGACGACGGCGGTTCCATCGCGCCGCCGGACACCGCGGCCGGGCGCGCGTCCGCGTTCAACCCCCGCCGCGCGGAGGCCAAACGTGTTGTGCCACAAGTGGAGGCGCCGGCGAAGAAGCCCCACTCGCGACGTAACTTCCTCTTCGCCGCCGCGGTGGTCGCACTGCTTGTGCTGGCCGGGTTGGCCGTCGCCCGCACCATCATCCGCGGCAACTATTACGTCACCGCGCACGACGGCACGGTCTCGATCATGCGCGGCATCCAGGGGTCGATCCTGGGCATTGCCATGCAAGAGCCCTATCTGCTGGGCTGCCTCAACGAGCGCAACGAGCTGTCCCAGATCAGCTACGGGCAATCCACCGCAAACCTCGACTGCCATCTGATGCGGCTGGAGGATCTGCGGCCCTCCGAGCGCGCACAGGTCGAAGCCGGCCTCCCGGGTGGCTCACTCGATGACGCCATCGACCAGTTGCGTGAGCTGTCACACAGCTCGCTGCTACCGCCCTGCCCGGTCGCGGTGACCCAAACACCCACGCCCACACCGATTCCCCCGGCACCGCCCGCACCGGCTCCCGCCTCCCCCGCGCCGGCTCCCGCACCCGTTGCCACGGCGGCCCCGGCACCCGCACCACCTGGCGCCGCACCCAAACCCGTCCCCGGCACACCGCCAACCGCCGCACCGCCGGCCCCCGCCGCGCCACCGGCACCCGCCGCACCAGCACCCGCTGCACCGCCGGGCGCGCCGGCCCCAGCCCCCACGCCAACGCCTACGCAGGTGACCGCTCTCCCCGCGCCTCCCCCACGACCGGGTACCGACTGCCGGGCGGCAGCGTGAGTACCCGGCGAACGGGCAACCGGCGCCGGCCGGAGACTGCGGGAGCCGTCCACCCATGAGTACCGCACCGCAGTCGCCGGTGGCCCTAACCCCACCGCTGCCCAACCGGCGTAATGCGGAGCTGTTGTTGCTGTGTTTTGCCTCCGCCATCACCGCGGTCGCACTGGTGATCGTCGAAACCAACCAGGAGCAGGGCCTGTCCTGGGACCTGGCCACCTACACCCTGGGCTACCTCGCGCTGTTCGTCGGCGCGCATCTGGCTGTGCGGCGCTTCGCTCCCTACGCCGATCCGCTACTGCTACCGGTGGTTGCCCTGCTCAACGGTCTCGGCCTGGTGATGATCCGTCGCCTCGATCTGGCCGCCGGCGGAAACGCCAACGGCCCCAGCGCCGGTCAGCAGATGTTGTGGACATTGGTGGGAGTGGTGGCATTCGCCGCCGTGGTGATCCTGCTCAAAGACCACCGCCAACTGGCCAGCTACGGGTACCTGTGCGGCGTGGCCGGTGTCATTCTGCTGGCCATCCCCGCTGTGCTGCCCCGTTCACTGTCCGAGCAGAACGGGTCCAAGATCTGGATTCGGTTGCCCGGCTTCTCGATTCAGCCCGCAGAATTCTCCAAGATCCTGCTGCTGATCTTCTTCGCGGCCGTACTGGTCGACAAGCGCAACCTGTTCGCCAGCGCCGGAAAACACGTCTTCGGCATGACCCTGCCCCGCCCCCGCGACCTGGCCCCGCTACTGGCGGCGTGGATTCTCTCGGTCGGGGTGATGGTCTTCGAGAAGGATCTCGGAACCTCACTGCTGTTGTACGCATCGTTTCTCGTGATGGTCTACATCGCGACCGACAAGGTCAGCTGGGTCGTCATCGGCCTGACGTTGTTCGCGCTGGGAAGCGTTGTCGCATATCACCTTTTCGGGCACGTCCGGGTGCGGGTGCAGAATTGGCTGGACCCGTTCGCCGACCCCGACGGCACCGGCTACCAGATGGTGCAGGCGATGTTCAGTTTCGCCACCGGCGGCGTGTTCGGCACCGGCCTCGGTAACGGCCAGCCGGGCACGGTGCCGGCCGCGTCAACGGATTTCATCATCTCCGCGGTCGGTGAGGAACTCGGGCTCGTCGGGTTGGCGGGCGTTTTGATGCTGTACACGATCCTCATCGTGCGCGGACTACGCACCGCCATCGCGGTCCGCGACAGCTTCGGCAAGCTGCTGGCCGCGGGACTGGCCTCGACCCTGGCCATGCAGTTGTTCATCGTCGTCGGCGGCGTCACCAAACTCATCCCCCTGACTGGACTGACCACCCCGTGGATGTCCTACGGCGGCTCGTCACTGCTCGCCAACTACGTGCTGCTGGCCATCCTGGTGCGCATATCCCACGCAGCGCGCCGGCCGATCGTCACCGGTCCCGGTCCGCAGCAGCCGATCGCAACGTCGGCCACCGAGGTGATCGAGAAGGTATGAACACCTCACTGCGCCGCATCTCGATCACCGTTATGGCGTTGATCGTGCTGCTGCTGTTCAACGCCACGCTGACACAGGTGTTCCGGTCCGACGCCCTGCGTGCCGACCCGCGCAATCAGCGGGTGCTGCTCGACGAGTACTCGCGCCAGCGCGGGCAGATCAGCGCCGGCGGGCAACTGATGGCCTACTCGGTGTCCACCAACGGCCGCTACCGGTACCTGCGGACGTACCCCAATCCCTTTGTCTACGCGCCGGTTACCGGGTTCTACTCGCTGCTGTACTCCAGTTCCGGGCTGGAAAGGGCCGAGGACACGATGCTCAACGGCTCCGATGAACGGCTGTTCGGCCGGCGACTGGCCGACTTCTTCACCGGACGCGATCCACGCGGCGGCAACGTCGACACCACGATCGTTCCCCGCGTCCAGCAGGCCGCCTGGGACGCCATGCAGCAGGGCTGCACCGGTGGCCCCTGCAAGGGCGCTGTCGTCGCCCTGGAGCCCTCCACGGGCCGCGTGCTGTCGCTGGTGTCCTCCCCCACCTACGATCCCAACCTGCTGGCTTCCCACGACGTCAACGCGCAGGCCAGCGCCTGGCAGCGGCTGCGCGACGACCCGAACTCGCCGTTGACCAACCGAGCCACCTCGGAGCGGTACCCTCCCGGCTCGACATTCAAGGTGGTCACCACCGCGGCCGCGCTGGAGGCCGGAGTCACCGAGGACGACCAGCTGACCGCGCTGCCGGCCATCCCGCTGCCGGACAGCACCGCCACCCTCCAGAACTTCGGCGGTGCACCGTGTGGGTCCGGGCAAACCGCTTCTCTGCGTGAAGCTTTCGCCCGATCGTGCAATACCGCCTTCGTACAATTGGGTCTGCGGCTGGGCGCTGACCCACTGCGCAACGCGGCCGCGTCGTTCGGCCTGGACACTCCGCCGGATCCCATCCCGCTGCAGGTCGCCGAGTCAACGGTGGGTTCCATCCCCGACGCCGCGGCCCTGGGCATGTCCAGCATCGGACAGAAGGATGTCGCCATGACGCCGCTGCAGAACGCGATGATCGCCGCGACCGTCGCCAACCAGGGTGTGATGATGCAGCCGTTCCTGGTCTCCAGCCTGCGCGCCCCGGACCTTGCGACGATCGCGACCACCGCGCCGCAACAGCAGCGCCGTGCAGTGTCCCCGCAGGTCGCGGCTAAACTTAGAGATTTGATGGTCGGCGCCGAGCAGAACACACAGCAGAAAGGGGCTATCCCGGGCGTGCAGATCGCATCGAAGACCGGGACCGCCGAGCACGGTAGCGATCCGCGTAACACCCCACCGCACGCGTGGTACATCGCGTTTGCACCCGCCCAGGCGCCCAAGGTCGCGGTCGCGGTGCTGGTGGAAAACGGTGGTGAT
>DASUGW010000235.1:0-15284 GCA_036273805.1 Mycobacterium sp. | reverse complement strand
GCGGTCATCACCGTCACCTACGGCCTGCCGGACGCCTGCTCGGCCTCGAACCTGCCCGACCCGGCCAAAAACGGTCAGGACTGTTTCAAGCAGCAGTGGACCCCCGACGGCGGCACTCAGCAGACGGGCTGGTTCAACAAGTGGGTGGTCACCCAGGTCGATGTCGACCCAGGCGTCGGTACCGGGATCAACCACGACGGGGACCCGGTGCAGACGACCACCTACACCTACAACACCGCCGGTGCCGGGTGGCGGTTCCCGGCCGACCCGGCCCAACGCCGGGCGGATGAGTCCTGGACGGAGTGGCGCGGCTACAGCAACGTCACCGTCACCAAGGGCGACGGCACCCAGACGAACTCCGTGGGCTACTACGTGTTCCAGGGTCTCGATGGTGACCGCACCGTCATCGACCCCGGTCCCAACGACTACAAGCAGGTCACCGTTCACGGCTCGTCGGCTGGGCCGTCGCTGTCCTACGCCGATTCGCTGTGGCTGGCCGGCCGGGTGTTTGAGGAGTCGCACCGCGATGACCAGGCATCCTCGCACGAGTACGTGGTGCACGAGTTCGGGTTTGCCGAAGACACCGCGGTCTACACCGGCACACCCGACGCGATGATGGTGCGCGAGACCAGCACCCGCACCTATGACCAGCTGTCCACCTCGACTCACTCGGACATCGGCACCTGGCAGGAGCGGGAGATCGAGAACATCTTCGACGCCAGCCCGGCGTCGACCCTGTTCGGCATGCCCGCCTCGACGGAGGATCACGGTCTGGGTGGGGCGAACGACAACACCTGCACCAAGTACCAGTACGCGATCAACACCAACCTCGGCGACAACCGGTGGGTCGCGCTGCCCGATGACGCCGCCCACTACAACGCCACCTGCGCCGCCGCCTCGACCGCAAATCAGGACGGCGACACCCAAACCCTCTACGACCACCACACCACGCTCGCGGCCAACACGCCGACCGACTCCAACGCTACCGAGATCGACACCTACACCGCTGCTGGCGTGCACACCTCCAGCAAGGCCGACTACGACAACGCTGGACGTCTTGTCTCCTCCACGGACGGCAACGGCAACACCCTCATCACCGTCTACACACCTTCGGTTGGCTGGCCGACCAGCGGTGTCAAGGTCACTACCCCGGCCCCGGACCCAAGCGGGGTCACCGGATCGGCTACCGGCCTTGCCACCACCACCATCTCCGCGCCGGAAAACGGGCAGCCAACCAGCGTCACCGACCCCAACGGCAACGTCACCACCCTGCGCTACGACGCCGCCGGTCGACTGACCAGAGTCTGGAAGCCGGTACAGCAGCCCAGCGCCACCCAGCCGGCGTCGATCAAATACATCTACATCAACCCCACCGACTCCACCTTCGTGCCCGACTCACCCGCCGGGCCACCCGAGCTCAAGACCCAAGTCCTGCAAACCGGGTCGACCTTTGTGACCATCTACAGCTATGTCGACGGTCTGGGTCAAGCCCGCGAGACCCAGGCACCCGGCGCCACCGGCACCGGCCGGATCATCACCTTTACCCGCTACGACTCGGCCGGCTACGTCGAAGGCCATGCGCCACCATTTTTCAACTCGGCCGACCCGGGCAGCGACATGCTCGACACCGACGCGTCCAACCTGGTCTCCTACACCGATATCGTGCCCGACTGGGCCGGCCGCACCGTCGAGTCCAGGCTGCTCAAGAACAGCACCCCCCAGGCCGATGGTGACGTAACGAACGCCTACCCCGGGCCGGACCTGACCACCGTCACCGACCCCGACGGGAACAAAACCGACACCAATTTCGACGTGTTCGGCCAGACCGTCAAGATCACTCAATACATTCCGGACACCGACCCGAACCTGCCCATCATCACCAGGTACGGCTACACCGACACGCACACGCTGACCAGCATCACCGACGACGCCGGCCACGTCACGAGTTACACCTATGACTGGGCCGGCAGGCAGACCCAGGCGGTCGACCCCGACTCCGGCACCACGTCGATCACCTATGACAACGACGGCAATGTGCTGACCACCACCGACAACAAGGGGCAGCTTCTCACCCACGTCTACGACCACCTCAGCCGGCAGACCGAGCTGTGGAAGGGCGCCGCCGTCACCGGCAGCAAACAGACCAGCGCCAGCTACGACACCGCCGCGCTCGGTAAGGGCAAGCCCGCCACGTCCACCAGCTGGAACGGCGGCGCCGCCTTCGTGACCGCCGCCGACGGCTACGACCCAGACGGCAACCCAACCGGCACCACCGTCACCATCCCCCTGGGCCAGGGCATCGACGCGCTAGCGGGCAGCTACGACACGACCTACACCTACAACGCCGCCGACCAACCGGTCACCGTCACTTACCCTGCGGTGGGCACCAGCGGGGTGTCCCTGCCGGCCGAGACGGTCACCACCGGCTACACCGACCAGGGCCTGCCCAACACCCTGACCAGTCCCCTGGCCACCTACGTCGGGGCCACCGTCTACGCCAACTACGGGCCACTGACCGAACGCGACTACGGCGCCACCGGCGCGACGTTGACCGCGGCACGTGACTACACCTGGAACCAGACCACCGGCCACCTGACCGGCATCAACACCACCATCACCAACAACAGCGTGGCGACCACCGCGCAGAACGACACCTACAGCTACGACCCCGCCGGCAACCTGCTGGAAATCGCCTCCAGCGTGGACGGTCAGCAGCAGTGCTTCGGCTACGACGACCTCAACCGGCTCACCCACGCCTACACCGCCACCACCGCAACCCCCACCAGCTGCACCAGCGCCGCACCCGACCACACCGGCGGACCCACCCCCTACGACATCGCCTACAGCTACGACCGGCTCGGCGACATCACCAGCGTCCTCGACACGATCACCTCCACCACCGCCACCTACCAGTACCAGGACCCCGCCCACGTGCACGCGGTCACCGACGTCCTGCACACCGGCGGATCCACCGCCCACGACACCTACGGCTACAACCTCAACGGCGACCAGAACGCCCGCACCGTCAACGGCACCGCAAGTACCTCGATCTTCGACGCCCAACAGCAGATGACCTCGATGACCACCAGCGGCAACACCACCTCGTTCATCTACGACGCCGCCGGCAATCGACTGCTCCGCAAAGCCACCGGCGACAACGTGCTCTACCTGCCCGGGCAGGAACTACACGCCAACGGCATAGCGGTCACCCCCACCCGCTACTACAACTCCGGCGCATACACCTGCGCCATGCGGGTCGGAGGAACCGGCAACGGCACCCTGACCTGGCTCACCGCGGACAGCCAAGGCAGCGCACAGCTAGCCATCAACGCAACGGCTGGAACGTCCGCACAGCAGCGGTACCTACCGTTCGGCGCGCAACGCGGCCCCCAGGGACCACCCATCGGCTCCAACCGCAGCTTCCTCGGCCAGACCCTCGACCCCACCACCGGACTCATCGCCGACGGCGCCCGCTACTACGACCCCAACCTGGGCCGATTCCTGGCACCTGACCCCGTCGTCACACCCGGCGAACCGCAAAACCTCAACGCCTACAGCTACGCCATCAACAACCCAGAAACCATCACCGACCCCAACGGCCTCGAACACGACGACCAAGCCGGCAGCGGCACCGTCTACTGCTACGACCACTGCGGCGGCAGCGCCGCCGACGAAGCCGCCAAAGACTTCACCGGACACGCCCCCACCACCCTGGTCGCCACCGGGCTGCCATACCTCTACTCCGACCAGGTGTACTGGTACTACAAGATCACTCTGAAGGCGCCACCAGGAATCGACGGCCTCACCGCCGTCGGGATCATCGACCAGGAGGCCAAACAGAAGACGCAGGAATGGGCCGACCAAAACTGTGCCGCAGGACAGGTCGCCTACTGCGGCGACCCCTCCGGCTGGCCCTCCGGCGGACCCGACGATGTAGTCAACAACGTCGTATTCCCAGGAGCCTTCTCCGAATGCGACAACATCGGCGGCTACTTCGGCAACCTCTTCATCAGCCTCGCGCTGCTCGCAGGTCTCTCATGGATCGGCGCAGGAGCAGGCGAGCCGACAGCCGACCCCCCGGACACAATGCCAGGACGGCCCGAGCCCGAGCCCGCCGGAGGCAGCCCAGGTTGCAGCTTCGACCCGAACACACCAGTTCTGATGGCCGACAACACAACCAAGCCAATCAAGGACATCAACGTCGGCGAAAAGGTGCTCGCTAGCGACCCAGCGACAAGTCAAATTGGCCCGCGGCTCGTCATCGCCCTACATGACAACATGGACAGCGACCTCACCGACGTCGCGATCGACGCCGATGGCGTCAGTGGCGTGATCCACACGACGACCAATCATCCATTCTGGGACGTGACCCAACAGTCATGGGTAGACGCCGGCGCTATGCGGCCCGGTGATATCCTTTCGACCACTGGTGGCCATTCAGCGATCGTGCTATCAATCAGAAGCTGGACAGGCCACCAGGAGAGGTTGAACCTCACCGTCGAGCAATTCCATACGTACTATGTGATGGCCGGCAACACTCCGGTGCTCGTGCATAATTGCGGAAGCGACGTCCTTGGGCCGGGCCGACCTGCCGGAACTGGGGGAGACTGGACGGCAAGGACCGCTGACAACGGCAAGGGAATTGTTTGGCAAGCGCCAGGAGCGACGGGCAACGCTGATATGGTTCGTATTATGAACCCGACGAGTCAGTATCCTAATGGATACGTTCGTTTCTACAACAATTACGGCCAACCTGTCGGACTTGATGGAAAGCCTGGACCCAACTCACTTACGCATATTCCGTTGAATCCTGACGGCTCATATCCGCTTCCGCAGGGGTGGTAGCAATGAGGCTCGCTATCGAGAACAGTGCTGTAACCAGAATATGCTTCGATCACGCACTGACGATCTTGACCAGCTCGGGCTACGAGCTTCGCATCGAAACAAGATCGACAGTCGAAGTCGCAGGTAAGGGGTCGATAGCTTTTGAGCCGGATAGCCCCAAGCAGGTTGCGATGTACCTTGTTGGGCTTATCGGTATTGAGATTTCGGAGGCAGTAGTAGCGGATTCCGGACTATTGAAACTTCGGTTCGAGACAGATACGGAGCTAATCACTGAGCCACACGGCGCATATGAAGCATGGACGATGAGCGGTCCGGGTGGAGAGAGCATCGTATGTATGCCGGGCGGGGAGCTAGCAATATGGAAAGGACAGTCGCCTAACGGTGATTGATTCCGGGTGTCCTGACGCGATCATTGGTGGGCCGGCTGGCGGAACAGACGTGGGGGAGCTTCGGCTCCATGCTGCCTTGGCATCGAATAGTCTTAAGCGGCCATGAGCTATTCAACGCGCGGGACGCCGGACCGGATGAGCCTCATTATGGGCCGCCATCCTTTCGTTCCGAGGCCGTGACTGTGTTCAGGTTGTGCGTGGTTGGCCGCCGCGATGCGCCTGGGTTGCTGTCACGGTTGCTGTCAAGCACTGATCACATATGCGAATGCATCGATACGATTGCCTACAGTGGACGGCCTGGTCGACTTGGTTCGGGCCTGGACCCGATGAGCCGATGGTCGGGCTCGGTGGCGTGCCGCGTAGCGGTGCGGCGTCGATCGCCGGATGTCGTGATTGCTTGATCGCCGTCAGCGATCGTCGCGGCCTGGCCGGCCGTGGACCGATCTCGGGCTTCGAGGCGTCTCGGTGTTGTCGGCGTGCGCGCGTGGCCGTAGGCCGTAGCGCGTGCGCGCGGTCCGGCCTTGGCCGGGCCGTCTTGATATCCGTGAAGCGTTTTTGGACCACTCCACGATCTTGGGCGCGGATCGTGGCTGGTGTCGAGTGCTCAGCGCGCCGTGGGCGGCTGGGTGTCGGGGACGTGCTGGGTGATCTCGTCGATGAGGTCCCGGTTGCCTGTGGCTAGGGCTAGCAGGTCGCGTCCGGCGGCGTTTCTGGTCTTGGCGTCGGTGGCGTTGTGGTGGCGGGCGAGGATGTCGGCCTGGGCGGCGAGGTAGTCGCCGATGCGGCGTAGAAGGTCGGGGTCGGCGATGGCTTCGCGGAGGGCGGCTTGGTCGCTGTTGTCGGCGAGTTCGGGGTGCACGAACGTGCCTTTGCCGGCGACGCTGAATGTGACCCGCATCTGTTGCAGCTCGCGCAGCGCCCGTTGGACGGTCATCAGGCCGACGCCGTAGAGGTCGGCCATTTTGCGGGCCGAGGGTAGCGGTGCGCCGGGGTACAGCTCGCCTTGTTCGATCTTGGTGAGGATGTCGTCGACGATGCGCTGGAACAGGACCCGTTGATCGTTGGGGTCCAGCGCGGGCAGGGGGCTGGTGTCGTGCGGCACCTGCTGAGCATAGCTGTCACGTGACGACCGTGCGACATGAGACCCCCGTCACTTTCCCGTGAATGTCTCTTGACGCCGTCACGACTGTCACGTGACACTTGTGACGCACGTGCTTCGCGATTGGCGTGGAGCCGAGTTCAAGGGAGCAAGACAGCATGTTGGTTCTACCTATCGAGTCCAGGACGTTGCTGGTGCTGATGGCGCCGGTGGCGCAGTTCAAGGACAAGGACAAGCAGGAACCCGCGACCGACCGGGGTACCGGTGCGCCGCTGGTGGAGGTGTCGGTCGCGTTGACTGACGGTGGTGGTCCGCAGGTGTTGCGGGTGTCGGTGCCCCAGCCGGGAGTGCCGAAGGATCTGGGCGTCGGGAGCCTGGTGAGCCCGACCGGGTTGACGTTGATCGCGGGGGAGAAGAACGGCCGGGCCTGGCAGATCTTCCGGGCCTCCGCGCTGACGGCGGTGAAGTCTGGATGACCCCACCACCGGACCTGTCGAAACTGATCATCATTCCGAAGATCGTCCTCACGGTCGCCGCTGCGATCGCGGTGGCGTGGGTGACGGCGAAGATCGTGCGCTATCTGCGGACCGCGAGGGAGTTGCGGCCGGTGCTGCGCAGGGCGTGGCGGATACGCCGGACGTGGAAGCGCACCGCCCGCCGGGTGGGGCTGATCCAGGTGGAGAAGACCCGCCCGCCGTGGTGGTCGAACACGCCGCAGACGACCACGATCGTCCGGGAACTGATCCCGGCGATCAGAACGCACGTGGAGCCGTGGGGCGTCCGCGTGGACGTGGCGACCGTCGCCCAGGTCGGGCTGAGCGAGTTCGAGCGGGCCGCGCCGCATCTGGCCGATGCGTGGCAGGTACCGATCGTGCGGGTCGAACAGATCCGACCCGGTCGGCTACGGGTCCGGGCGATCCTCACCGATCCGCTGACCCGACCGACCCGCTTCGACCGCGACCCGGCGACGCTACCCACTGATCCGGGCACGTGGCTGGCCGGCATCGACGCCGATGGCCAACCGGTCACGATCCGCTCCTCGGGGGTGTCCGGGGTGGTCGTCGCAGGGCTGGCCGGATATGGCAAGACAGCGTTCCTCAACGCCCGGTTCTGCCAGCTGGCCGGCAACGCCGCCGTGCAATTCGTGCTGATCGACGGCAAGGGCGGACCCGACTACGACGACCTGTTCGCCCGCGCCTGGCTACAGGCCAAAGACGATCCCGGCCTGGTCCGCGACCACCTCACCCGCGTGCATACGTTGATGGTCACCCGCCAACACCGTATCCGGGCGGTGCTCGGCTGCAAGAACATGTGGCACGTCGGCCCAAGCCTCGGCTGGCCGCTGGTCGTGGTGGTGATCGACGAGGCGCACACGTTCCTCAACGAGATCAAGGGCACCGACCCCGACTCGAAGCGTCTCGACGCTCTGGCGCGGGAGACCGCCCGGTTGGTCGAAGAGCTAATCCGTAAGGGCCGCAACGTCGGTATCCAGGTCATCCTGGCCACCCAGAAAGCCACCGGCGACGCGATCCCCACCCGCATCCGCGACAACTGTCAGGTCGCGATCTCCTTCGCCCAACGCACCTCCGAGGCAGCGACCGCGGTCCTCGGCGCCGACATCAGCAACGCTCCCGATGAACATCCCCGTCGGCTGCAAGATCCGGCCTACATCGGCGTGGCGTCGATGGTCGCCGAGGGCCGGCCCGGATTCACCCTCGTACGCACGCCGTACGTGCCCGACGAGATCGCCGACCGGATCGCGACCGATACCGCGCACCTATTGGGCGACCCGATCCGGCTTCTGGACCAGTTGCACGCCGGGGCCGAGGTATGACCGGGCCAGACGAGGTGACCGAGAACGGAGCCACCGCGTTCCCGGCCGACCCGGCGGCGGTTCTGCGCTTGCACGCCGTCACCGAGACGCAGACCCGCACCGGCATCTGCCACCATCCGATCACCGTCACCGGAACCACGCTGCTCGTCGAGGTCGGCACCGGCCGCATCCTCGACCGGAGCGAACCCGGCGCGTCGGCGGTGCGCTGCCGCAATCGGCGGGCCGCCATGTGCCCGTCCTGTTCAGCGCTGTACCGGCTCGACGCTTTCCATCTGATCGCCGCCGGGCTACGCGGTGGCAAGGACACCCCCGCGCAGGTGGCCGGACATCCCCGGCTCCTGCTTACTTTGACCGCGCCGTCGTTCGGCGCAGTCCACACCGGACCCACCTCCGGCGGGTTGGCTCGCCCATGTCACCCCGGCGTCTGCGGGGCCAGTCATCTGCCCAGCGATCCGGTGATCGGCGCGGCGATCGACCCGAACAGGTACGACTACATCGGGCAGGTGCTGTTCAACGCTCACGCCGGTGTCCTGTGGGCGCGGTTCACGCTGCTGGCCCGCCGTGAACTGGCCGCAGCCATCGGACTAGGTCGAGCAGAGGCGGCCCGGCGAGTGCGGATCGTATTCGCGAAGGTCACCGAGTTCCAGACTCGCGGCGTCGTGCACGTGCACGCCGTCGTGCGCCTCGATGGCCCCGGCGGCCCGGCCGACGCCCCGCCCGTCTGGGCAACCATGCGGCTGCTGCGTACGGTGTTGCGCCGGGCTGCACGCAAGACCCGGATGACGGTGCCGGGGTCGCGGCTCTCGGCGGCCCGAACCCTGGCCTGGGGTCGCCAGATCGACATCACACCGATCACCGCCACTGAGTCCACCGAGGCCACCGTGGCCCGCTACGTGGCGAAGTACGCCACCAAATCCACCGAAGCGGCCGGGATCGATATCCCGCCGATCTCCTGCCGCATCTGCACCGGCGCCGGTGTCACCCAGTCGAGACTCTGCCGCGCGTGTGGTGGAACCGGGCGACGATCCGGCGTCCGCCTCGGCCACCTCACCGAACACGTCAACGCGCTGGTCGAGACCTGCTGGCGGCTCGGAGGTCAACCCGCCTACGCGGGACTGGGTTTGCGTCGCTGGGCGCACCAGCTCGGCTTCCACGGCCACTTCGCCACGAAGTCCCGCTCCTACTCGACCACGTTCGCCGCACTTCGTGCGGAGCGCCGCGTCCACGCCATCAACCTGTGGCGGCACCGGCTCGGCATCGACCCGGCGGTATCGCTCGATGTCGTGGGTGACTGGCACTACACCGGTCGCGACCTCACCGTCACACCCGCCACGCCTGCCGCCAGCGACGACACCGGGACCGGCCATGGGCGCTGACCTGCTGACCGTCGCGGACGTGATGGTCCGACTCCAGGTCGGCCGGCACACGGTCTACGACCTGATCCGCTCCCGGCGGCTGCACTCCGTGCGCATCGGCCGCAGCCGCCGCATCCCCGCAACCTCCCTGCAGCGCTACATCGACTCACTCGTCAACGAGGTGACCCACCATGGCTAACAAGAAAGCCAACGGCGAAGGCAGCATCTACCAACGCTTCGACGGCCGCTGGTGCGGCTCCGGCTATGTCCTGGCCGCCGACGGCAGCAGCCGCCGTATCTACGTCTACGGCGTAACCCGCAAGGAGGCCGCCGACAAGCTCACCGACAAGCTCGCCGACTCCAACCGGGGCCTGGTCATCGCGAAAGACCCCACCATCACCGTCGCCGAGTACCTGACCGCGTGGCTGACCACCGTGGCCCGCCAGCGACTCCGTGCCACCACCTACGTCACCTACGAGGGCCTCATCCGCCGGCACCTGATCCCCGGACTCGGCAACCGCCGCCTCGGCGCCCTGACGGTCACCGAGGTCCGTACCTTCCTCGACAAGATCCAAACCGTGTGTCAATGCTGTACGTGGGGGTGGGACGTGGCCCGCGACCCGAACGACAAGCAGCCCTCGAAACGCCCGCGCTGCTGCGCGATCGGCGCCTGCTGCCACCAGACCATCAAACCCGCCACCGTGCGCTACATCCGGGCGGTGCTGTCCGCCGCCCTGGCCGACGGGGTTCGCGAAGACCTGCTCGGCCGCAACGTCGCCAGCTCGATCCGGCTACCCACCCCGCGCAGCGACTTCCAACCATTCACCGCAGGCGAGGCCCGCCGCTACCTGCTCGCCGCCGCCTACCACCGCCACAACGCCCTCTACGAGCTGGCGCTCCGCACCGGCCTACGCAAAGGCGAACTGCTGGGCCTGCAATGGTCCGACATCGACCTCGACGCCGGGCACCTCTACGTCAAACGCACCCTCGCCCGCACCAAAGGCAGGCCGACGTTCCAACCCGTGAAAACCTACCGATCCGCCCGCCGTATCTCCGTACCCCGCGAGTGCGTCGCCTCGCTGATCCGTTACCGCAGCCGCCAGGACATCGACCGGCGGGCAGCCGGGGACGGCTGGAAGGACAACGGGCTGGTGTTCACCAACCCCAGCGGCGGGCCGATGGACCCGGTGACCGTGTTCCGTAACCACGAAACCATCTGCGAACTCGCCGATGTGCGCTACATCCGATTCCACGACCTCAGACATACCTGCGCGACGCTGCTGCTGGAACAGGGCGTGGACCTGGTGACGATCAAAGACCTGCTCGGCCACGCGCAGATCCACACCACCGCCGACATCTACTCCCACGTCCGGCTCCGCCTGCAACGCCGAGCCATCGAATCGATGGGACAAGCCCTCCAACCCGACGAAGACCCCGACGACGACGGCGACGAACCGGACGACCCACTCGTGCCCGCCCCGGTCTGACCCGACCGATCCAGCAGTGCCCCGCCCAGTCTCAACCGGCCAGGCGGGGCGCTGCCGTCGTCCTGTCTATCCACAAGCGACAGATCAGACGAAGGTGGCGGCCCTGGCATCGAGAGCCCGCGCAGCGGACAGCCTTCGGCCACGGTAGGTGGCCAGCCGGGACCGCATCGCCCGCACCGCGTCACCCGTTCTGGCGGATCGTATGCCGGCCATCCCATCCAGGGCCGTGTTCCAGGTTTGGCACGCCTGCTCGACCTTGCCCTGCGCGCACTGCGTCTCGGCCATGTCCGCCAACGTCAACGCGTGGATACGCGGATGCGTCGCCGGATTCCAGCACCGCGCCGAGCGGCGGAACTGATCCTCCGCCTCCCGCAGGTCACCGATCGCCTGCAACGCCTTGCCCGCCTGGTTCGCCAGCCGGGCCTCCGCCGGACCACCCAACGCCGCCCACGCCGGGCCTTGTTCACCGCGTGCCCGGTCGATGATCCGCTCCGCCGTCGACAACGCCGACAACGCCTCCCTGCCTTCGGAGTTCGCGGCATGGGCACGCGCGGCCGTTAGCCAGAACAGACTTTCCGTGTCCGGATCAACCCGGCCCTTCACCCGCGAGAGCGCCGCATCGGCGAGATCGACACAATGCTCATGCCGGCCGAGATCCATCGCCTGGTGCGCCAGAATCCGCAGCCCATAGGCGGCGTGCGCGAACGGGTCGGCCTCACACGCCAACTGGTAGGAGTACAGGTAATACCGCTGCGCCAGTCCGGACATGCCCAGGTCGTGCGCCTTCCAGCCGGCCAGATACGACAGCTGGGCCGCCGCACCGAACATCGACCGGCGCACCGCCTCCGTCGCGAACGAGCCGCGCAGATACATTGCCGTGTCAGTGGCCAAATACTCCACCACCGCGCTACGGGCATGCCCCCCGCCGAGACGCTCGTCGGCGGAGTTGAACGCGGCCGTCATCTCCACCACCGCCGCGATCTCCCCGACGCCCACGGTCACCGTCGGACGAGACCGTGCCAGGTCTGCCCGTCCGATGATCTCCTGATGTTTCAGCGGCAGCATCAACGCCGCCACCGAGTACGCCATCCCGGTGATCAGCGTGCGGCGGTCCACGTCAGCCCTCGCCAACCACGCGACCTGCGCCACCGGATCATCCGCCCACCGCACCGGGTCGAAGATCGGTTCATCGTCCGAGCCTAACCCGAGGTCCGCCGGTCGCAGCGCACGCGACAGCCGGCGGGACAACGACTCCGTCAGATAGCTGATCGTGCGCGGCTGCGGACGCATGCCGGCGACCCAGTGCGCCACCGACGACTTGTTACACCGCAGGCTCCGGTCGCCGTTCTCGGTCGCGACCTGGCCGACCGTCCGCGCCAAAGACTCGTACGAGATACCCGCCTGCGCGATCAGAAACTGCAGCCGGTCATTCGGTACCGCCTTCTCGCCCACCACGACCTCGCTTCGCGAAACAGATTCACCAACGTCGTTAAACCCGTGAAACGTCCGCACCCACCCGGAAGCCTACAAGCCCACCGTGTCCGGCGCTTGACTGTCCGTGGGGGCACCGCACCCGCACAGCCCCCGAAACGGTGCGACGGTCGGTTCAGCAGGAAGCTCCGGCCGTCGCACCCCGCATACCTGGAGGCCGGCGGTGGGACGACGGCTCGACGCCGACCAGTTCGCCGCCTACGCCCGCGAGCAGATCCGCGACGCCTTCGCGATCCTCCAACGCCATCGCCCCGACCGATACGGACTGTGCTCCTGCGGCCGACCGCAGCCTTGCACCGTCATCGACACCTGTCAGCGGTCGATCGACCATTACCGTGGCAAGCTGGCTCTCATCGAGGCAACGCAGCCGCTCCCGATCGTCGCCCCGGCGAGCCCACTGACCGCTGGGGACTACGACGGCAGACACCGACAAGCCCTGAACCCGATCGCCGGATCATATCGATAGACGTCGTTGACTGCATCGATGGCCGCACCGACGTGCGCCCAGGTTGCTGTCACTGTTGCTGTCACCCGCGCCGAACAGCCATCCGCAACACCCAAGGGTCGCGCAAACGCCCAGCTCCCTGCCATGATCTACCCATGCAATCGCCCGGACCACCGTAGAACCTCCACACGTACTATGTGATGGCCGGCAACACTCCGGTGCTTGTACATAACTGTGGGCCGGAGCTTTCGATTAGCGATTCCCAATTCGGCCAGAAGTGGGGACAGCACGCGGGCGACTTTGGATATGACGTATCGAGTGCGACGGACCGGGCTGCTTATCGAACGCAAATCGAGAACACATACAATAGCCCAACCGAGGTTCGTCAGGGTGCCTGGAATCCTGACAATGGAGGCGGGACTGATTATCGGTTCTCTCAGTCCGGTAACATGATTGTAGTGACGCAGTCCGACGGAACGTTTGTGACAACTCTAAACTCTGATCTCGGGAACTCATGGTGGGACAATGCGACAGTTGTTGGTCAGTGAGCTACCTGTCGGCGGCACGCTGGTTCGGCTCCGACGTGCAGTCTTCGTGCATCAAGCTGATCTTGACGCCAGAGCTGGGGCCATCGAACTCACGTTTGACGGCGGACTAGTCGCGCTAATCCGAGTCGCTGGAGACGGGGAGAGCCTTGTAATCGAAGGCAGGCCCTGGGCCGTCCATTTCCCCGAGCCGGTCTCGTCAGAGAATCAGGAGTTCATATGGACATCAGGTTCGTGGGAGATCCTCGATGTAGGCGACGCTGTGTGGAGCTATCGGCAATTTGTCGGCCGTAGTTTGACCGCTGTGAACAGTGCGTCCGGCACCGTAACGCTTGATTTCGGCGGGCTAGGAATACAGATTGTCGCGGTGGCGGATCAGACGCGAGTCACATTTTTTGACGCGAATCACGTCGCTCCGTGACCGCATCTACACTGTCGCCTTTGTCCGTCTTCAGGCGCCAACGTTCGTCTGGGTTGCTGTCACGGTCGCTGTCAAGCACCGAGCATATATGCGAATTCATCGATAGGATGGCCTACAGTGGACGGCCCGACCGACTTGGTTTGGGCCTGGACGATGAGCCGATGGTCGGGCTTCGGTGGCGTGCCGCGTAGCGGTGCGGCGTCGATCGCCGGATGTCGTGATGGCCCTAACCGCTGTCAGCGATCGTCACGGCCTGGCGTCGGCGATCGGTCCGTTGTTTGAGTCGCCTGGCGTTGTCGGCGTGCGCGCGTGGCCGTAGGCCGTAGCGCGTGCGTGCGGTCCGGCCTTGGCCGGGCGTCCGGTACCGCTGGCCCAGAGTCCGACTGGGATTACGTTGTGACGGGCGCCAACAGCGGAATGAAGGACAAGATCAAGTGGATGGCTCCATCTGGACTTCGAACCGGGCAAGGTAAGGGGATCGATATATTTACCGGACCGCTCGACGAAAGTCAACCATACATTACTTTCTACCCGAAGGGTGCTTGTGGATGTCAACCGTAGAACACCCTGAGGTGCTCGCTCGTGAGGGAAACATTGCCGTAATACAAATGCCCGGTAGACGATTCCCCGGATTGTTCATCCAGGGCGACTCGCTGGCAAACATAAGGCAACTGTTCGCGGACCTCGCAGATAGTGACGAGCTTCCTGACCAAATGCTCGAGGCTCGGCATCGTATCGACGAGTTCATGTCGTTCTATGAAGCGGTTCTACATGAGCGGGGAATTCAGTTGCCATATTAATTCGTTCCAACTCCGGTATGGACACATGGCGTGATGGCGTCACTTGTCGGGAGCTAAGAAGAAGCCAGTGCAGCAGCCCACGCCTCAGCCCAGCCATCCGCTCACTGCCCAGGCTCGATGCGGCGACGACCCAGAAGGCTGGCCAGGCCGAGCGGCCACCGCGGCCCAACCGCCGATCCACATCGGTCCAACTCGATCAGCCACGCCCATCTCGCCCTGCGCACGTGGACGGCCCCGGCTGACCGGGTCGCTTCGTCGAGATGATCGCCGAGACACCGAGACCCAGGCCCGGGTAGTGTCGACTATCCACTGGACAGGCTGAGGCGCCGCGAGCCTGCCTGAACAAGCTGCTGAACCTACCCTCCGCAGTCTGACGCCGCGCCACCGTCGTGGCGGGGCCGTGGGGTGGGCGTGTCCCAGGCCTCGTTCGGTGGTGGGCCAGAATGGCGTCATGCGGTATGTCAAGCTCGGCCGTACCGGCCTGGAGGTTTCGAAGGTCTGTCTGGGTGCGATGAGCTACGGGGACCCCAACCGTGGCAACCACCCGTGGTCGTTGCCGGAGGACGAGGCGGT
>DASUGW010000234.1:0-31534 GCA_036273805.1 Mycobacterium sp. | reverse complement strand
GTCGGGCCGGTGTCGATGAGGTATCCGTCGATGTCGCGGCGGCCCGCCCGGCCCCCGGGCCAGGCCGCGCGCTCCACCACCGTGACCTCGCGGCCCCGTCCGGCGAGGTGTAGGGCCGCGGAGAGTCCGGCGAAGCCCGCGCCCACCACGACCACCCGATCGGTCGGTCCAGACACCGTGCGCATCAACCCGAAACCTCCCCGCTCATCCGGCCCGGCGTGTGCAGAGGCTGGCCATGTGGATCAGCGCGTCCCTCGTCGATCTGTCGATTGTGCTGGCGTTCAGTGCTTCTCGCGCAGAACGGACCCGTTCGCTGATCAGGTCCTCGATCCGCTGCACGGCGCCGGTGCCGATGATCAGGCTTCGCCAGTAGTCCAGATCGGTGTCGTCGAGATGATCGCTGCCGATCAGTTCATCGAATTGCCTTCGCGTCGCGGGGTCGGCCATCTCCAGTGCGGCGACGGCGACGCTGGTGGCTTTGCGTTCGATGAGATCGCCACTGTTCGGTTTGCCTGTCATCGCGGGGGACCCGAAGATGCCCAGGATGTCATCGCGAAGTTGGAAGGCCTCGCCAATGGCCAGCCCGTATTCTCCGAGGCGAGCCAGAGTGCGCTCGTCGCAGCCGGCCATCGCTGCGCCGATCTCCAAAGGCCGGCGCACCGTGTAGTTCCCGGATTTCGCCCGCGCCACGCGCATAACGGATTCCAGTGTGGGTGACTTGCCGAGGTCCAGCAGCAGGTCCGCGAATTGCCCGGCTGCCAGTTCGGTGCGCATGGCGTCGTAGCGGGGCCACGCCCGCTGCAATCGATCCGCCGGCAGACCGCACTCCCGCAGTACCTGCTCGGCCCAGATCAGACACAAGTCGGCCAGCAGCACAGCCGCAGATTCGCCGAACCGCCGCGACGAACCCGACAGTCCCCGCTGGGCGTGCCAGGTGGCCAGCTGGATGTGTACCGAGGGACGACCGCGCCGAGAAGACGAATCGTCCATCACGTCGTCTTGCAGCAATGCGAACGTGTGTAGCAACTCCAGGCTGGCGGTGGCCGACAACGCCGCGTCGTCCGCCGGCGCACCGCAAAGCCATCCGAGATACATGAAGGTCGACCGAAGGCACTTTCCGCCGTCGACGAATTCGAGAAGAATGTCGCCGGCCGTGTCCACACCACAGTGACCCAACGTGTCAGCGCTGCGAGCAGACACGTAGTCGCTCAGCCGCTCCAGAACGGTTCGTCTCACACCCGCCCGCCAGGCGTCGAACTCTGCTATGTCAGCGACCCGATCGATGTCCGGACACGCAGTTTCGACTACCGCGAGCCGGGGCGCCTCACGCAACGGAGTCACCTGGGCGGGGCGTTCGAACGAGGACGGAAGCTGAACCGTAACTGCTGAAATTCACCTGTCAGTGTCCCTTCCGGAGAAGCCACAGTGCCTGCTGGTGGATCTGGCGCAGGGTAGATACCCGTAGTTCACTTATTTAAACATTAAATTACTGAAGTAAATAGTGGAACGCCTGAATTGGCCGTGCCGCGCGAAGGTGGCGCCCGCGGGAGGTGGGGAGGCGGCGGATCGACGCCGATGTGCCGGCGCTCGGCATCAGGATTGGCGGCGCGGACTACGTTCGGGCATCGACGCAATCGGCGTCGGTGCCCCGCCGCTGCCGGTTCGGCGGGGAAAAGCGCACCGCACCGATTGCACCCGGGTCCCAGATCGCGACCGGTCCGATCACTCGGCGGTCGTATCGGTCTCGATTCAGCCGTAGTCCGGCAGCGGGCGTTCGACGATCATGCGGCGCGGCTGCGGTTGACGCTCCGCGCGCTTGGCGGCCAGGTACACCTGCGAGGTGTGGTCGGCCACCGACTGCCAGGAGAAGTCCGATGTCAGACGTTCCCGGGCGGCCAGTGCCCGCCGTTGCGCCGCGGCCGGGTCGTCGAGCACCAGTCGGACCGCAGTGGCCAGCTCCGCGACATTCCGTGGCGGGCAGGAGACCCCGGTGACGCCGTCGATGACGGCCTCGCCCAAACCGCCGATGTTCGAGGTGACCAGCGGGGTGCCGGTGGCGGCGGCCTCCAGCGCCACGATGCCGAACGGCTCGTAATGCGACGGCAGCACTGCCGCATCCGCACGGTGCAACAGTTCGAGCAGCTGCGCATGATCCACCCGGCCAACGAAATTGGTGGCTTTGAGCACCTTGTGTTTGCGGGCCTGCTCGACCAGGAAGTCCAGCTGGGTTCCGTCGCCGGCGATCGTCAGCGTGGTGCCGGGATGGCTGCGGCGAATCCGGGGCAGCGCCGCGATCGCGTCGTGCACACCCTTTTCGTATTCCAGCCGGCCGAAGTAGAGCAGCTCGGCCGGACCGCCGTGGGTCTGCCGCCGCGCGAAAGGCCAACCGTCGGTGTCGATCCCGTTGGGTATGACGGTGGTCTCGGCCAGGCCCGGCCCGAACAGGGCGGTGATCTCCTCGCGCATCGACGCCGAACAGGTGATCAGCGAGTCGGATTCGCGCACCAGCCACGATTCCAACGCGTGCACCTGCCGGCTCACCGCGCCGGACACCCAGCCCGAATGGCGCCCGGCCTCGGTGGCGTGGATGGTGGAAACCATTGGCACATCAAAGTATTCGGCCAGTGCGATGGCGGGGTGGGCAACCAGCCAGTCGTGCGCGTGCACGATGTCGGGCTGCCAGTCGCGCAGCACGAATCCGGCCCGCGTCATGGCGTGTCCCATGGCCAGCGTCCACGCCATCATCTCGGTACCGAAGGTGAACTCGTGTGGGTCCTGGGCCGCGGCGATCACCCGCACACCCTCGGCCATCTCGTCGGTGGTCGGGTGGGTGCTCGGGTCGGTACCGGTGGGGCGCCGGGACAACACGACGACCTCGTGACCGGCGGCGACAAGTTCGGTGGCCAGGTGATGGACGTGCCGGCCCAGGCCGCCGATGACCACCGGCGGGTACTCCCACGACACCATCAGGATTCTCATGTTCGGGGCAACCGCCTGGCATCCAGAGCGCCGAACAGACCGTCGGCGCGGTTCCAACCTTCGGCGAGCCGGGTCGCGGCGTCGCGACGCCCCGACGCCAGCGCTGTGCAGATCTCCCGGGTGGCGTGCGCATGCACATGGGCCCGGTAGCGGGCGTATTCGGCTGCCGAGTCCTTGCTCACCATGAACGGCCAGTCGCTGGAGACGGTCAGCAGTGTCTCCCGCAGGATCTGGTCGGCCACGAAGTCCCGGGCCACCACGCCGCCGGGTGTGCGGGCGTGTTCGAGGGACTTGTCCACCGTCGTCAGAGCGGTGTCGACAACTTCGGAGTTCAACTGCACCAGATCGGCCACCTGCTCGCCGGCCCACACCTGCCAGTTCTTGCCCGAACCCCAAGAGCTGGGCGGCAATTCGACCGGCGTGCCGGTGAATCCGAGGGCGACGGCGTCCGACAGTGTGCCGACCTGGATGCCCGCCGCGGGCAGGGCGCGCAGTACGCGTTCCAGCCAGAGCGGGCCTTCGTACCACCAGTGCCCGAAGAGTTCGGTGTCGAAGGCGGCGACCACGTGAGCGGGCCGGCCGATGCGCTCGGACTCCGAAATCAGGCGTCGGCGAACAACATTCACGAAATCGGCGACGTGCGCATCGACGGCGGCGGCGGCGCGGTCGGGCTCATACGGCGCTTTGTCCGCCGAGGCCACCTGGCGTCCGGTGACGCGGGAGGCCTTGAGGCCGGTCGCATGGTCATAGGTGTGGAAGTCGCGGTAGGCGCCGTGGCCCGGGTAGCCCGATTTCGGCGACCACACCCGGTAACTGACCTGCAGGTCGCGACCGAAGGCGACCACGGGACTATCGCCGACCGGCCGGCCGAGCGCGGTGTCGCCGTGCAGTGACGGGCCGTCGACCATGAAGTGCCCGACGCCGGCGGCGGCGTAACCGTCTTCCATGCCAGGCGCATAAGCGCATTCGGGTGCCCAGATGCCAGTTGGGGCGCGGCCGAACCGCGCACCCGCATCGGCCAGGCCTTCACGTAGCGCGAACTCGCGCAGTCGCGGATGCAGCAGCGGCTGGAATGGATGCGCCAGCGGGCCGCCGAGCAGCTCGACCGTGCCCGCGTCGATCAGCTGGCGCAGCAGCGGGCTGGCGCCGTGGCGCCACAGAACACTGAACTCCTGCAGTGCGGCAGCGGCTTCCTCCTGCTCGCGAATTGCGAACGCCCGCAGCAGATCTGACTGTCCGACAGATCGGGTGCCGGCTTCGGTGGCACGCAGTTGCCAGTTGGCCAGCCAGTGGTGCATACCGTCAAGGCAGTACGGGTCGTCGAGCTGGGCGGTGACCACCGGCGTCATCCCGAGGGTCAGCAGTCCGCGTCGGTCCTCGGCGGCCAGCGTGCGCAGCACCCGCATCAGCGGCAGGTAGGACGCCGACCACGACTGGTAGAGCCATTCCTCGCCGACGGGCCAGCGGCCGTGATGCGCCAGCCACGGTAGATGGGTGTGCAGGACGAGGCTGAAGAGCCCGGGGACCTGCGGTTGGTCGTCCGACGTCACGGGCGTACCGCGATGGCGACGAGGTCCAGGCTGGCGTCGATGTTGCAGTCGTCGCGTCCGCTTTCCAGCAGCTCGAAATCGTCGGTCACGACGCCGGCGACATCGGCCAGCAGGTCCTGCGACCAGGGCGCATCGGCCAGGGCGCGGGCGATCTGTGCGTCGATGATCGATCCGCCGTGTTTGGCGTCCAACTCGCGCAGCCGCGGGCCATGAAAAACCCCGTAGACGCTTTCCATCTCGAAGCCGCCGTCCACCAGGAGTTCGGTGAGTTCGTTCGCGTTGAGTTCGCGGGTGTGGAACGGATTGATCGGGGTGTCGCTACCGGGGGTGAAGGTGATCCGGTTCGGCGTCGACATCAGCAGCAGGCCTCCGGGGCGCAGCACCCGAGCGCATTCGGCGACAAACTGTGACTGATCCCACAGGTGCTCGATGACCTGGAAGTTGACCACTACGTCGACGGATCCGTCGGGGAGCGGCAGGGCCGCGAGATTGCCCTGCACGGCGTGCACCCGCGGATAGCGGACGCGCACGTGGGCGACCGCGCTCTCGTCGTAGTCCACACCGGTCACCTGCCGCGCGACCCCGGCCAGCAGGTCGGCGCCGTAACCTTCGCCAAACCCGGCTTCCAGCACGTCGCAGCCCCTGCACCGCTCGGCAAGCCGCTGGTAAACCACCTCGTGGCGGCGGAACCAGTAGTTCTCGATGTCGAGCCCGGGAATAGTGCGCTCCCCGGTCAACGGCAGGTCCGTTGATTGCGTGGCCGGCAGCGCGGGGCCGGCCTCCCCGTCGACGGGACCGTCGGTAACGAATGCACTCATTGGAAGGCAGGCTATCGCCTGTGTGTGCCGCCGCAGAACGGTTGTCCGGTACGGGCGGTCAGAACATGCAGTAAGACCGGCTATGGTGTACGAGCGGACCACCATAAGTTACCCACTAGTAACATTGCGCGGTGGTACCAACCCGAGGCAGTTCTCTTTCCTGGGAATTCCCCTGGAAAGGCCCAAGTCTCCTCTGGTAGCGCGCGCTGCCTGAGGCCGTCGAGGAGGACGAACCAGAGTCATGACGAACATCGTGGTCCTGATCAAACAGGTCCCAGACACGTGGTCGGAGCGCAAGCTGTCCGACGGTGACTTCACGCTGGACCGTGAGGCCGCCGACGCGGTGCTGGACGAGATCAACGAGCGCGCCGTGGAAGAAGCGCTGCTGATCAAGGAGAAAGAGGGCGGCGACAGCACTGTGACGGTGCTGACGGCTGGTCCCGAGCGTGCCACCGAGGCGATCCGCAAGGCGCTGTCGATGGGTGCCGACAAGGCCGTGCACCTCAAGGACGACGGCTTGAAGGGCTCCGATGTGATCCAGACCGCGTGGGCGCTGGCCCGTGCGCTGGGCACCGTCGAGGGCGTCGAGCTGGTCATCGCGGGTAACGAGTCCACCGATGGTGTGGGCGGCGCCGTGCCGGCGATCATCGCCGAGTACCTCGGCCTGCCGCAGCTCACCCACGTGCGCAAGCTCAGCGTCGACGGCGGCAAGATCACCGGCGAGCGCGAGACCGACGACGGTGTCTTCAGCCTCGAGGCGTCGCTGCCGGCCATCGTGAGCGTCAACGAGAAGATCAACGAGCCCCGCTTCCCGTCCTTCAAGGGCATCATGGCCGCGAAGAAGAAGGAAGTCACCGTGCTGACCCTCGCCGAGATCGGTGTCGAGGGTGACGAGGTCGGCGGCGCGAACGCCGGCTCGACCGTGCTGTCGGCCACGCCGAAGCCGCCGAAGACCGCGGGCGAGAAGATCGCCGACGAAGGTGAGGGTGGCACCAAGATCGCCGAGTACCTGGTCGGCCAGAAACTCATCTGACATCCCCCATCAAAGCAAAGAGGCTGAATATTCATGGCTGAAGTACTTGTGCTCGTCGAGCACTCTGAAGGTGCGTGCAAGAAGGTCACCAGCGAACTGATCACCGGTGCCCGTGCACTGGGCGAGCCGTCGGCCGTCGTGGTAGCTGCCCCCGGCACCGCCGCCGGTCTGGTCGAGGACCTCAAGGCCGCCGGTGCGGCCAAGATCTACGTCGCCGAGTCCGACGACGTCGCGAAGTTCCTGATCACGCCGTTCGTCGACGTGTTGGCAGGGCTGGCCGAGTCGGCCGCCCCGGCTGCCGTTCTGGTCGCGGCCAACGCCGACGGCAAGGAGATCGCCGGCCGGCTGGCCGCCCGCATCGGGTCCGGTCTGCTCGTCGACGTGATCGAGGTCAAAGAGGGCGCCAAGGGTGTGCACTCGATCTTCGGTGGCGCGTTCACCGTCGAGGCCCAGGCCAACGGCGACACCCCGGTGATCACGGTTCGCCCGGGCGCCATCGAGGCTTCCCCGTCGGCCGGTGCCGGCGAGCAGGTCACCGTCGAGGTGCCCGCGCAGGCCGAGACGGCCACGAAGATCACCGCCCGCGAGCCCGTCGTCGCCGGTGACCGTCCCGAGCTCACGGAAGCATCCGTCGTGGTCTCCGGTGGTCGCGGTGTCGGCTCGGCCGAGAAGTTCTCTGTGGTCGAGGAGCTCGCCGACGCACTCGGCGGCGCGGTCGGCGCCTCGCGTGCCGCCGTCGACTCCGGTTACTACCCGGGTCAGTTCCAGGTCGGCCAGACCGGTAAGACGGTCTCCCCGCAGCTGTACATCGCCCTGGGCATCTCCGGCGCGATCCAGCACCGGGCCGGCATGCAGACCTCGAAGACCATCGTCGCCGTCAACAAGGACGAAGAAGCGCCGATCTTCGAGATCGCCGACTACGGCATCGTGGGTGACCTGTTCAACGTCACCCCGCAGCTGACCGAGGCGATCAAGGCTCGCAAGGGCTGATCTCGCACTTCAGCGAAACCCCGGCACCATTGTTGGTGCCGGGGTTTCGTCGTTGCAGGGGCCGGCCTGGCAGGGCACGGCACGGCGAACGTGAACACAGGTACGGAATCCGGCGTCATTGCGTACCTGAGTGGACGCTCGGCGTGCGGCGGGGCGTGCATCGGGGCGACGAACTCGTCACCTGACGCTCACGAACACGTCACGCGGTGCTTGCCGGACCGTGGAGTACATCCGTCACCGTGCTGGCTATGAGCACTGCTTCTGTACTCATTCCCGCTGATCAGCCACCCGCTGCCCTCGATACGCCGCGGTACACGCTGCTGCTGTCGACTGATCCCGAACTGATCGACGCGGCCCAGCGGCTGCGTCACGACGTGTTCACCTCAGAGCCCGGGTTCGCGGTGAACCCGGTGCTCGACGGGCCCTCGGCGGGCCTGGATGCCGACGAGTTCGATGAGCACTGCGACCACCTGCTGGTCCGGGAGGATGTCTCCGGCGAGGTCGTCGGGTGCTACCGGATGCTGCCGCCGCCCGGCGCCATCGCCGCCGGAAGTCTCTACACCGCAACCGAATTCGATGTGAGCGCATTGGATGTCCTGCGGCCGTCGCTGGTCGAGATGGGCCGCGCGGTGGTGCGCGCCGATCACCGCAACGGGGCCGTGGTGCTGCTGATGTGGTCCGGGATCCTGGCTTACCTGGACCGCTGCGGCTACGACTACGTCACCGGTTGTGTCTCGGTGCCCATCCTCGATCCGGCCGATCCCGGCGCCGTCGCGGGCAGCCAGGTCCGCGGGGTCCGCGACTTCGTTTCCCGCCGGCACGCCGCACCGGCGGAGTACACGGTGTATCCGTACCGGCCGGTGGTGCTCGACGGCCGCGGGCTCGATGACATCCCCGCCCCGGCGCGCCCGGGCATTCCGCCGCTGATGCGCGGCTACCTGCGCCTCGGTGCCCAGGTCTGCGGTGAGCCGGCGCATGATCCCGCCTTCGGTGTCGCCGACTTCCCGGCCTTGCTGGACAAACGGCGCGCCGACATCCGGTACTTGAGACGGCTGCGTTCGGCCTCGGCTGCCACGGAGCTGGGCGCGTGAACGCCACCCACGCGTGGCTGCCGCGCGCGTCCTGTGACGACAGCTGCCTGCGGGCCGGCGGCGCACCGTCGAGCAGGCGGGCCGCAGTGGCCCTGCGGGTCGCGCTTCGCGCCTGCATCGTGCTGGTGCTGGTGCCCGCACTGCCCCTGCTGGCGGTCCCGCTGCCGGGCCGCAGCCATGTCCAGCGGGCCTACTGCCGGGCCATGCTGCGCGCCCTCGGTGTGCGGATCACGGTGTCGGGCGGCCCGATACGCAACCTGCGGGGTGTGCTCGTCGTCAGCGGTCACGTGTCCTGGATCGACATCTTCTCCATCGGAGCGGTGCTACCGGGATCGTTCGTGGCCAAGGCCGAACTGATCAGCTGGCCGGCACTGGGTGTGCTGGCCCGGCTGATGAAGGTGATCCCGATCGAGCGTGACAGCCTGCGCCGGCTGCCGGTGGTGGTGGCCGCGGTCGCGGCGCGACTGCGCGCCGGGCACACGGTGGTGGCATTTCCGGAGGGCACCACATGGTGCGGGCTGGCCCACGGACACTTCCGGCCGGCGATGTTCCAGGCCGCGATCGATGCGGGCCGGCCGGTGCAACCGCTGCGGCTGACGTATCGCCACCGGGACGGCAGCACATCGACGGTGCCGGCCTACATCGGCGACGACACCCTGTGGACGTCGATCTGCCGGCTCATCGTGGCCCGGCGCACGGTGGCCCACCTCCACGTGGCGTCGCTGCAGTTACCCGGCGACGACCGCCGTGCGCTGGCCGTGCGCTGCGAGTCGGCCATTCGCGGTGTGGTGCCGGGTGCGGTGGTGCCCGGCCACGCCCTCGCTGCCTGACCCCCGGTCACCCGCGGGAACAGTGCTTTTGGTGCTGGCGGTTATTCTGGACAGGTTATGTCTGCCCCCGCTGGTGTCTACCTGGATCACGCCGCCACCACCCCGATGCTCCCTGCTGCCATCGAGGCGATGACGGGGGTGCTGGGCACCGTTGGCAATGCGTCCTCGCTGCACACCGCGGGCCGCGCCGCCCGGCGGCGCATGGAGGAGTCCCGGGAGAGCATCGCCGCCGCACTGGGCGCGCGGCCGTCGGAAGTGATCTTTACCGCGGGCGGCACCGAGAGCGACAATCTGGCGGTCAAGGGCATCTATTGGGCGCGTAGCGATGCGGACCCGAAGCGCCGCCGCATCGTCACGACCGCGGTCGAACACCATGCGGTGCTCGACGCCGTCGAGTGGCTGGCGGCCCACGAAGGTGCCGAGGTCACCTTCCTGCCGACCGAACCCGATGGTTCGGTCACACCCGCTGCGCTGCGCGCGGTGCTCTCCGAGCACGCCGATGAGGTAGCACTGGTGTCGGCGATGTGGGCCAATAACGAGGTCGGCACCATCATGCCGATCACCGAACTGTCGGCCGTGGCCGCGGAATTCGGGATCCCGATGCACACCGACGCCGTTCAGGCCGCCGGGCAGCTGCCGGTGGACTTCGCGGCGTCGGGCTGCGCGGCGATGAGCGTGGCGGCGCACAAGTTCGGCGGGCCCACCGGCGTGGGTGCGCTGGTGTTGCGCCGCGACACCGCGTGCGTCCCGTTGATCCACGGCGGTGGTCAGGAGCGCGATGTCCGTTCCGGCACAGCGGATGTGGCGGGCGCGGTGGCCATGGCGGTCGCGCTGCGCAGTGCCGTGGACAATCAGGCCTTCTACAGCGCCCGGGTGGGCAACCTACGAGACCGGCTGATCGACGGAGTGCTGGCACAGATCGATGACGTCGTTGTCAACGGGTCCCGAGGCAACCGGCTGGCCGGCAACGCCCACTTCACGTTCCGCGGTTGTGAGGGCGATTCGCTGCTGATGTTGCTGGACGCCAACGGCATTGAGTGCTCGACCGGTTCGGCGTGCACGGCCGGCGTCGCCCAGGCGTCGCATGTGTTGCTGGCGATGGGCGCCGATCCCGAGACCGCCCGTGGTTCGTTGCGGTTGTCACTGGGGCACACCAGCATTGACGCCGATGTGGACGCCGCCCTGCGAGTGCTGCCGGGTGCTGTGCAGCGGGCCCGGCAGGCAGCGCTGGCCGCGGCGGGGCTGGTGAGGTGACCATGCGGGTATTGGTCGCAATGAGCGGCGGAGTCGACTCCTCGGTGGCCGCGGCGCGCATGGTAGACGCCGGCCACGATGTGGTCGGGGTGCACTTGGCATTGTCGGCGAATCCGGGCACGCTTCGTACCGGCTCCCGGGGCTGTTGTTCCAAGGAGGACGCCGGTGACGCGCGGCGGGTGGCCGACATTCTCGGAATTCCTTTCTACGTATGGGATTTCGCGGACAAGTTCAAAGAGGACGTGATCGACGACTTCGTCGAGTCATATGCACGTGGCGAGACGCCGAACCCGTGCGTGCGCTGCAACGAGAAGATCAAGTTCTCCGCACTGGCCGCCCGGGCCCTGGCACTCGGATTCGACGCGGTGGCCACCGGTCACTATGCGCGTCTGGCCGACGGTCGCCTGCGCCGCGCCGTCGACGCCGACAAAGACCAGTCCTACGTGCTGGCGGTGCTGACCGCCGAGCAGCTTGCGCACGCCGTGTTCCCGGTGGGCGACACCCCCAAGCCGGCGATCCGTGAGGAGGCCGCCCGCCGCGGTCTGGCGGTCGCGAAAAAGCCGGACAGCCACGACATCTGCTTCATCCCATCCGGCGACACGCAGGCGTTCCTGGGTGCGCGCATCGGGGTGCGCCGCGGCTCGGTTGTCGACGCATCGGGCACGGTGCTGGCCGAACATGACGGTGTGCACGGGTTCACCGTGGGGCAGCGTAAGGGGCTGGGCATCGCCGGCCCCGGTCCGGACGGTCTGCCCCGATACGTCACGGCCATCGACGCCGAGACCGGCACCGTGCGGGTGGGAGCGGCGACCGACCTCGACGTGTGGGCATTGACCGGGCAGCGCCCCGTCTTCACCTCGGGTGAGGCCTTCAGCGGGCTCCTCGAATGTGAGGTCCAGGTGCGCGCACACGGAGAGACTGTGCCCGCAGTGGCCGAAGTGATCGGGGCCGAACTCGTTGTGCGACTGCGATCGGCACTGCGTGGCGTCGCCTGCGGGCAGACGCTGGTGCTCTACCGGCCGGATGGCAGCGGCGATGAAGTCTTGGCCAGCGCCACTATTGGCAAAACCAGCTAGCCACGTTTAGGTGCTCGGTGCGACGTGGAGCAACACGAGCGCGCTCAGGGAAGCCACCAGCACGCACGTCGCGAGGACGTAGACCGTGGTGCGCCAGGAGACCTCGAAATTGGGCGCGGGCGTAACGCGCACGCTGGTTTCCTGCGGTGTCGGATGCGTGTTTGCCGCGGCGGTCCGCAAGGCCGGCACTTCGTCGTTGACTCGGTGGCCGACAGCGGTAATTTCTGCCACCAGCACATCAAAGGAAAGTTTTCGCGCTTCCAGAACCTCGGTCATGGTAATCCCCGTACTCCTTCGCCAAGGGTGTTCCTTGGGTCGGACTCGTCGCATGTGAATGGCCGTATACAGCTAAAACCGTGTGCTAACGCTCGCGATATCGAGCCTAAACTATTTGCGAAAGTAAATTTCAGCAAATGAATCTGAATGTGACAGGCGTCATATGTAGCAAACCACGCCAGGGCGGCGTGCGTCGCCGCGGTCCGTTGGTGGCTACACACCAGCCGGCACGCCGGCGGGTATTGGTTCGACCGTCACCTTGATGGCCTCGCCTTTCTTGACGATCTGGAACGCTTCCAGCACGTCGTCCAGCGGGATGTGCCGGGTGATGAGGTCCTTGACCGGCACCTGCCCGGTCGAGATGTACTGCAGCGCTCGCTTGTTGTGCGCGGGAGCCGAACCGTTGGCGCCGTGGATGTGCAACTGCCGATAGTGCACCAGGTTGGAGTCGCAGGTGATCGTCGGGTCAGTCTTGGGCAGCCCGCCGAAAAACGAGATGCGGCCGTTGCGGGCGGCCATCGAAATAGCCTGTTCTTGAGCAATGTTGGCCGCCGTCGCGGTAATCACGACGTCGGCTCCGCGCCCGCCGGTCAGCTCCATGACGCGCTGCACGACATCCACCTCGGCGCCGTTGATGATCTCGTCGGGGGCCACGGCATCGGCCGACATCTGCAGACGCGCCGCGTTGACGTCCACCAGATATACAGGGCCGCAACGGTGGACACCGCGGGCGATCCGGATGTGCATGCAGCCGATCGGTCCAGCTCCGAACACCACGACGGTGTCACCCTCTTCGATGCCGAGTAGCTCCTGGGCGTTGATCGCGCAGGCGAACGGTTCTGCAGCCGATGCCTCGTCGAAACCGACGTTGTCCGGAATCCGGTTCAGCCCATCGACTTTCAGCACCTGGCGGGGAACGATCATGTATTCGGCGAAGCCGCCGTCGTACTGGTAGCCCATCGAGGTCTGGTTTTCGCATACCGCCATCCAGCCCTTGCGGCACTCATGGCACTCGCCGCACGGGACGGCGGCGATTACCTGCACCCGGTCGCCGATCTGCCAGTTGCTGCTGTAGGCGGAATTTACGTTGGCACCCACCTCCACGATCTCGCCCGCTATCTCGTGCCCGATGGTCCGCGGCGGGCTGAGGTTCTGGTGTCCGTTGTAAAAGATCTTCACGTCGGTACCGCACGTCGAACAGTTGCGGACCCGGATCTTGATCTCGTCTGGCGCGCACACCGGCTCGTCGACATCCTCGAGGCGGACATCCTCGGGTGCATAAAAGCGCAGTGCCTTCATCGGTGGTTCTCCCTCACGTGCTCGACATGGGTGGGTGTGCTTCTCAGCACTTTAGCGGTGAATCGGTCACAAAACCACCGAAATCTCTGCCCATTTCTGCCCGAATGCTTGCACTACTGCCCGTTTATGAGGTCTACTAGGCGCTATGTGACTGGCATCACTCTCGACGCGTGGGGTTGCCGGTGTGACGGGATCGCAAACAGATCAGGAGGTCATGCGGTGTCGGTGGTAGGTACGTCGGTGAAACCGGCGCCCCGGACAGGTGCGCGGGTGCGTGTGCAGAAGCTGGGCACCGCGTTGTCGAACATGGTCATGCCCAATATCGGCGCATTCATCGCCTGGGGTCTGATCACCGCGCTGTTCATCAAGACCGGGTGGTTGCCGGGGCTGTTCCACGGCCTACAGAACCCCAACGGTTGGGTCGCCAAGATCGGTGGCTGGGGATCCTTCGACGGCGGCGGGATCGTCAACCCGATGATCACCTACCTGCTACCCGTGCTGATCGGCTACACCGGCGGCCGGATGATCTACAACACCCGCGGGGCGGTGGTCGGCGCCATCGCCACAATGGGCGTGGTCGCCGGCGCCGATGTGCCGATGTTCATGGGCGCCATGATCATGGGTCCGCTCGGCGGCTGGTTGATGAAGAAGGTAGACGCCCTGTGGGAGGGCAAGATCCGTCCCGGCTTCGAGATGCTGGTCGACAACTTCTCAGCCGGCATTCTGGGCATGCTGCTGGCGGTGTTCGGCTTCTTCGGGATCGGCCCGATCGTCTCGGCGTTCACCAGGGCCGCCGGCCACGGAGTGGACTTTCTGGTCGGCCATGACCTGCTGCCACTCACGTCGATCTTCATCGAGCCCGCCAAGGTGCTGTTCCTCAACAACGCGATCAACCATGGCGTGCTGACGCCGCTGGGCACCACCCAGGCGCTGCAGACCGGAAAGTCGGTGCTGTTCCTGCTGGAGGCCAACCCCGGTCCCGGTGTCGGATTGCTGTTGGCCTACATGGTTTTCGGCCGCGGGGCGGCGCGCGCCTCGGCGCCCGGCGCGGCGATCATCCAGTTCTTCGGTGGTATCCATGAGATCTACTTCCCGTATGTGCTGATGAAGCCGAAGCTGATCGCCGCGACGATCCTCGGCGGCATGACCGGTGTGTTCATCAACGTGGTGTTCGGCTCCGGTCTGCGGGCGCCCGCCGCACCCGGGTCGATCATCGCGGTGTACGCGCAGACGGCGAGCGGAAGCTACCTCGGTGTCACGTTGTCGGTGCTGGGCGCCGCCGCAGTGTCCTTTGCGGTGGCCTCGCTGTTACTCAAGACCGACCGTTCCGAGGAGGAGCCGGACCTGGCGGCGGCCACCGCCGAGATGGAGTCGCTCAAGGGCAAGAAGTCGAGCGTGGCCGGCGCCCTCGTCGGCTCCGCGGCCGGCGCTCCCATCACCAGCGTCGTGTTCGCCTGCGACGCGGGCATGGGGTCCTCGGCGATGGGTGCATCGGTGCTGCGCAAGAAGATTCAGAAGGCCGGATTCGGCAATGTCACCGTCGTCAATCAGGCGATCTCCAACCTGACGGACACCTACGGACTGGTCGTCACTCATCGCGACCTGGCCGACCGGGCCCGGCAGAGGACTCCGTCGGCCGTTCATATATCGGTCGACGACTTCATGAACAGCCCGCGTTACGACGAGATCGTCGACCTGCTGGGGCAAACCAACGGTTCCGGGGGCGCCGCGGCGCCGCCCGCTGCTCCGGAGTCGGGCACGCAGGAGGCGGCGCCGGGTTCCGATGTGCTCTCGCTGGATTCGATCGTGCTCAACGGGTCGGCCACCAACGCCTACGACGCGATCACGGAGGCCGGCAAGCTGCTCGTCGATGCCGGTGCGGTGGAACCGGCCTACGTCGACGCCATGCATGAACGCGAGAACTCGGTTTCGACCTATATGGGCAACGGTTTGGCGATCCCGCACGGCACCAACGAGGCCAAGGAATCCATCCGGCGCACCGGCATCTCGTTCATCCGCTACGCCGAGCCGATCGATTGGAAAGGCAAACCGGCCGAATTCGTGGTGGGTATCGCCGGCGCGGGCAAGGACCATCTGGCCCTGCTCACCCAGATTGCACAGGTATTCCTCAACAAAGACGATGTCGCCAGGCTGCGCGCCGCACACACCCCGGCAGAGGTGAAGGCGGTGCTGGTGGTCGCCGACAAGTGACGCCGCGCCCCGAATAGCAATGGATTCCGATACCCGCCAGAGCCGCATCGTCGAATTCGCCCGCACCCGCGGGCGAGTGGAGGTGGCCGCGCTGGCAACTGAACTCGACGTCGCGACCGAGACCATCCGCCGCGACCTCAAGATGCTCGCCGGCCGACGGCTGCTCAAACGTGTCCATGGCGGCGCGATTCCGCTGGAGACGGCGGCCTTCGAATCCGGGGTCGAATACCGCAGCCAGGTCGATCTGGCGCAGAAGCACCGTATCGCCGCGGCGGCGGCCGAGCTGCTGCACGGTGCCGAAACCGTCTATCTGGACGAGGGATTCACCCCCCGGCTGATCGGGGAGCGGCTTGCGGAGCGCGAGCTGACCGTCGTCACCTCTTCGCTGCTGGCGGCCGAGGCGCTGGCGCACAGCGCCACGGTGACGGTACTGCTGCTGGGCGGCCGGATGCGGGGTCGGACGTTGGCGACCGTCGACCGCTGGGCGGTCGACATGCTCAGCTCACTGGTCATCGACGTGGCTTTTCTTGGAACCAATGGGATTTCGCTCGAGCATGGCCTGACCACACCCGACCCCGCGGTGGCGGCCGTCAAAAGCACGGCCGTGCGGGTCGCACGACGCTCGATCCTGGTGGCCGCCCATTCGAAGTTCGGGGAGAGCAGCTTCTGCCGCTTCGCACAGCCGTCCGACTTCGAGGCCATCGTCACCGGCTCGGAACTGAGTCCGGCCGACGCGCGCCGCTATGAAGTGCTGGGCCCGTGTGTCATTCGCGTGTAGCGCACGTCGCGTTATGCGTGCCGGGTTACCGCGGTGTCGGCTGAATGGATACCAGCCGGAATGTGCCCGGCTGCGCGTCGTCGGGCGTGAAGCGCACCAGTAGGACGTCTGGGGGAAACTGGGTGGCGAGGTCGTTGAGGGTCCGTGGCAAGAACGCTCTGGCCTTGGCATTGCCGTACCAGTTGGGGTCAGATGGATCGACGTCATTCACCCCGTTGAGAGTGGTATCCCAGCGCTGCACCGCGTCGGGCCGGGCATCGCCGAATCCGGCCGATGCCAGGTAGGCATCTCCTTGTCCCGCAAGGGTTACGGCCGAGCCGCCACCGGCCGGCGTACCGGTGATCGTCCCGTCGACGGCGTTGGCCACCACCGACGCCAGCCGCGCGGTGCACACATTGTCGACGACGCTGGACGGCCCGCAGAACTCGGGCAGTGGGGCAGCGTGAGCGGTAGCGGCATTCAGAACAGTCGGCAACGCCAGGACGGATATGGAGGCACCGATGGCGGCCACTGCTCGGCGGCGATCGTTCGGCATCGAGATGATCCTCTTTTCGAAGCATTCGGCCCGTCGCCGGGTCGAGGTCGCTGAATTGTATTCGGCGCGTTCGCCGAACGAGTCAGCTAATCGCCGAATCCAGACGTCTAGCCGGGCACGTTGCCGAGCATATTGGTCATCACCAGATCGGGGACCGAATCGGGAAATGCGCAATAGGTGACCTCGGCGAGTACCGCCGACTTGACATGGTAGAGCCGTCCACATCCGTTGGCGGCGTGCAACAGCAGCGAATCGGCGTCACCGGTCACGTTGCCGACGCGGCGCTGTCCAAACGATGTCTGCGCGCATTCGGAGGCGAGTCCGCGCAGAGCGTAGAGTGCCGCGTGGGCCGTGTCGCCGCTGTGGTAGACCGCGGCGCCCTGCGAGATCAATCCGCCGACGGGCGGGTCCTGATAGGTGATCTTGTGGAAGCCGATAATCCCGGGTCCGAAGGTCGCGGTTTCCGCGACGACGAAGCGACAGGCTTCAGGCACGACCTTCGCCAGCGCCGTGACGTCGACGGGGGTTTTGGAATCCATCGAGGGGATGATGTTGAGATCCGAGCCACCCCCGGTGATGCCGCGCATCCGTGGCAGATCAAGCAGGATCGTGTCGGCATTGACCGCGGCCACCGTCTGCGAACCCGGCGGCTCTCCGTACGGCAGCACGGCGGCGCCGTCCACCTGGCGTGCGCAGCCAGGTGCCGCCAGTATTACGGCACCGGCCAGCAGGGTGTGGACCACCCGGGCACCTGCCGTGCGTAGCGCCGCTTTGAGCATCTCGGCGTCCCTTCGTTGCAGCGAGCGTAATACGGTTGGCGAGTGAGTTCTTTCGCTTCGGCGACCGGCGTCGGCTCCTGGCCCGGTAGCGCCGCTCGGCCGGCGGCCGAGGTGGTCGTCGGTGAGCTGCACCAACTGCCGCATCTGGTCGAACTGCCCGCTCGCGGGGTGGGCGCGGACATGATCGGGCGGGCCGGTGCGCTGCTGGTCGATATCGCGCTCGACACCGTTCCCCGCGGCTACCGGCTGACCGCCCGCCCCGGCGCCGTCATGCGCCGGGCCATCAGCCTGCTGGGCGAGGACATCGATGCGCTCGAGGAGGCCTGGGAGAAAGCCGGTGCGGGCGCACCGGACCGGGTCGTCAAGGTGCAGGCGCCCGGGCCCGTCACGCTGGCCGCGCAGCTCGAACTCGGTGGCGGCCATCGGGCCATCACCGACGCCGGGGCGGTTCGTGATCTGACTGCTTCGCTGGCCGAAGGGGTGGCCGTGCATGCGGCCGAGGTCTCGCGGCGGCTGGGGGCCGCGGTGGTGGTCCAGTTCGACGAGCCGTCACTGCCCGCTGCCCTGGCTGGCCGGCTGACGGGGGTGACCGGTGTCAGCCCGGTGCATGCGGTGGAAGCGTTAGTAGCCACCGACCTGCTGAACATGTGCGCGTCGATCGGCCCGGCAGCAGTGCATTGCTGCGCCGCAGACATCCCGTGGAAAGTTTTGCAGGACAGCGCGATACAGGCAGTATCGGTGGACGCGGCGACGCTGCAGGCGGCCGATCTGGATGGCATCGGGCAGTTTCTGGAGTCGGGGCGCACGGTACTGCTAGGCGTGGTTCCCACGACGGCGCCGCCGGGTCGGCCCGCCGTGGAGGAGGTGGCCACCGCCGCCGCGAAAGTGACCGACCGGCTGGGCTTCTCGCGCGCCGTACTGCGCGACCAGGTGGGGATAACCCCCGCATGCGGGTTGGCGGGGGCAACCCCGGAATGGGCCCGGATCGCCGTCGAGTTGTGTCAGAAGGCCGCCGACGGATTCACGCAGGACCCGGAGGCGATTTGAGGCCGATTGTCCCGCCTCTTCCTGCCTCACGCCTCGGTCGCACTCGAGCCGGCTAGGCCCGCAGCTCCTTGCGCAGAATCTTGCCGGCGCTCGATTTCGGTATCGCATCGATGAATTCGACCTGGCGGATCTTCTTGTAGGGTGCGACGTTCTCCGCGACGAAAGCCATCACCGCGTCTGCGGTCAGCGCGGCGCCGGTATCGCCGGGCTGCCTCACCACGAAAGCCTTGGGCACTTCTTCGCCAGATGCGGCGTCCACCACACCGACCACCGCGGCGTCGGCCACGGCCGGGTGTGTGAGCAGTAGCGCTTCGAGTTCGGCCGGCGGCACCTGGTAGCCCTTGTACTTGATCAGCTCCTTGAGGCGGTCCACGATGTACACACAGCCATCGGAGTCGACGCAGGCCAGGTCGCCAGTATGCAGAAAGCCTTCGGAGTCAACGGTTTCCGCGGTTGCCTCTGCGTTGCCGAGATAGCCGGCCATCACGTTGGGGCCCTTGAACCAGAGCTCGCCCGGAGCGCTTCGGCCCTCGGCGGGCGGCGTGATCTCGACCCGGCTCTGCGGATCGATGATCTTGCTGACACCGTTCGGCGCCGTCCAGCCGACCGAATCCAGCGGTGCATCGCGGCCGATGAGTGACTGCCCGCCGTCGAACGGGATGCAATGGCTGACCGGACTGAGCTCTGTCATGCCGTAGCCCTGCACCACCCGCGCGCCGATCCGCTGCGCGACTGCGTGCCCGAGTTCCTCATCCAGTGGGGCGGCGCCGGACATGATGATCCGCAGCGACGAGAGGTCGTGCTCGTCGATCATGGGATGTTTGGCCAGCGCCACCGCAACCGGCGGCGCGATGAACGCAATGGTGCAACGGTGCCCCTCGATGTTGGACAGGAACTCCGCCAAATCGAACGACGGCATGATGACCAGCTTCGCGCGCGCATCCAGTGCGGCGTTGAGCAGCACCGTCATGCCGTAGATGTGGAAGAAGGGTAAGACGGCCAGCACGGTGTCGTGTCCGTGCACATCCTGCACCGGCCGGATCTGGGCGATGTTGGCCACCAGGTTGCGGTGGGTCAGCATGACGCCCTTGGGATTTCCCGTCGTACCGGAGCTGTAGGGCAGCGCCGCCAGATGCGTCGCCGGGTCGAACTCCACGGTGGGCGCGTCGGCGCCGGAGGCCAGCAGGTCATCCAGGCTTGGGTGCCCTCCAGAACCCGGGGCGGCTTCACCCGGCCCGTCGAGGATGATCACCTCGGCCGGTGACAGTCCAGCCCGTTCGGCACCCTCGATGGCTACCGCCTGCAGGGCCTGCACGGTGATCAGCATCTTGGCGTGTGCGTCGGTGAGTTGCTTGGCGATGTCCGCACGCGTGAACAGCGCGTTGATGGTGGTCGCGGTCGCTCCGGCCCGCAGGATGCCGTGGAAGGCGACGGCGAACGTCGAGCTGTTGGGGGACAGCAACCCCACCACATCGCCGACAGCAATGCCGCGATCGGCCAGTGCGCCGGCGAACGCGTCGATGCGGATCACCAGGTCGCGGTAGGTCGTCTCGGTGCCGGTCTTGGCGTCCACCAGCGCGACGGCGTCGGCGTCGGTTTCGCTCAGATCGCCGAACAGCATCTCGTGCACACCGATGGCGGGAATCTCGACGTCAGGGAAAGGGCTGGTGAACGTCATGGCCCTCATTAAAGCCCCGGCGTGCCGACCGGCCGCCCACGGGGAGCCCGGTGCCAGGCTATTCTTCGGTTCGGCCCCCGCGACGCGGGCCGGCGCTTAGCATTCCTGGCGTGACAACATCGGTTGAATCTGTAAACGACGACACCGCAAACTCCGAGGTGTCGGTGCCGTTACGGGAGCGGCGCCGCGACTGGTTCTTCATCGTGGCGTTCGCGATATTCGCCTGCACGTCGTTCACCGGCGATCTGGTGAACCTGCTTTTCCGGCCGGATCCGCACTCGCACTATCCGTTCGCCCGCGTGGTTTACCACGTCTACGCCGACGGCGCCGACCCCCTGCTGATTGCCAATCCCCGGTTCCTGCAGGCGGCCTCCGGAGTTTCGGCACTGGTCTTCGGCACGTTCTACGTCGTCGCGGTCTATGCGTTCGTCAAGGGGCGGAATTGGATCAGGTTGCCCGCCATCTTCTATGCCGGAATGGTGGTGCAAGGCACCTTCCTGGTGCTGGTGGTCGGCTTCGCCGGTGACGCGCCGTTGTTCCAGCAGATCTGCGGCGCCGCATACGACGGCTTCGACTACACGTTCACCAATGTGCCCAAGGTGCTGGCCTACAACCTGCCCTATATCGCGGTGCCCCTGCTGTTGGTGGCCCGGATGTGGCGGCCCCGTCCGTTCAGCAGTCGCCGCGCCGAATGAGACTCACGGCGCATCGAGCCGTTTGATCAGCCGCTTGGAGGCGGTCAATCGGTATGACGCGTCGAGCAGTTCGGCGACCTCGTCCCAGTCGACCGTGCCCGTCGTGAGGTCCAGCCCCAGCCAGCCGAACGGTCCCAGATACATCGGATAGAAGAACCGCCGATCCTGCTCGAGGGCCCGGCGCTCGGACTCGTCGACCTTGAGCAGCACCGAGTACGGGTAGCCGACGATCTCGCCGGTCCTCTTCGAACTCCCGCCGTACACGGCGAACATCTTCGGAACGCAGAACACCGGGCGGCCGTGGGAGATCTTCTCAACCGCTTCCGGGAAGCCGAGGGCGATCCTGCGCACGTCGGCCAGTCCCGGGTCGTCCTCGCCGAACATGATCGGATGCGGCATGGAACTCAGAGTAGTCAGACCATTTCGTTAGCCTTGGCGGGTGAGCTCAGACGGCGACCAATTGCAAGCAGACGCGGCGGAATCCGATCTGCGCAGACAGTGGCAGGAACTCGCCGACGAGGTGCGTGGTCATCAGTTCCGCTACTACGTGCGCGATGCCCCGGTCATCACCGACGCCGAGTTCGACACGCTGCTGCGCCGGCTGCAGACCCTCGAGGACAGCCACCCGGAACTGCGCACGCCGGATTCGCCCACCCAGTTGGTCGGCGGGGCCGGCTTCGCGACCGACTTCACCGCGGCCGAGCATCTGGAACGGATGCTGTCCCTGGACAACGTGTTCAATGCCGACGAGCTCGCGGCCTGGACGTCCCGGCTGCAGGCCGAGATCGGCTCCGGCGAGCACTTTCTGTGCGAGCTGAAGATCGACGGCGTCGCGCTCGCCCTGGTGTACCGCGACGGCCGGCTGGAACGGGCGGCGACCCGCGGTGACGGGCGCACCGGCGAGGACGTCACGCTCAACGCCCGCACGATCTCCGACATCCCGGAGCGGTTGACCGGCACCGACGAGTACCCGGTACCCACGGTGCTCGAGGTGCGTGGTGAGGTGTTCTTCCGGGTGGTCGACTTCGCGGCACTCAACGCCAGCCTCGTCGAGGAGGGCAAGCCGCCGTTCGCCAATCCGCGCAACAGTGCCGCGGGGTCCCTGCGGCAGAAGAACCCGGCCGTCACTGCCCGGCGCAATCTGCACATGATCTGTCACGGCCTGGGATACGCCGAGGGCTTCAATCCGCCGACGCTGCATGATGCGTACCTGGCGCTGAAGGCCTGGGGGCTGCCCGTCTCGGAGCACACCGCCCGCGTCAAGGGCCTGTCCGCGGTGGAGGACCGCATCGCCTACTGGGGCGAGCACCGCCACGACGTCGAACACGAAATCGACGGTGTGGTGGTCAAAGTCGACGAGGTGGCGTTGCAGCGTCGGCTCGGCGCCACGTCGAGGGCGCCGCGGTGGGCCATCGCCTACAAGTACCCGCCCGAAGAGGCGCAGACCAAACTGCTCGACATCCGGGTCAACGTGGGGCGCACCGGGCGGGTCACACCGTTCGCCTACATGGAACCGGTCAAGGTGGCCGGTTCCACCGTGGGGCTCGCGACGCTGCACAACGCGTCGGAGGTCAAACGCAAGGGCGTCCTCATCGGCGACACCGTGGTGATCCGCAAGGCCGGTGACGTGATCCCCGAGGTGCTCGGCCCGGTGGTCGACCTGCGTGACGGTTCCGAGCGCGAATTCGTCATGCCCACAACGTGTCCCGAGTGCGGCAGTCCGCTGGCTCCGGCCAAGGAGGGCGACGCCGACATCCGGTGCCCCAACTCGCGCAGCTGCCCGGCGCAGTTGCGCGAGCGGGTGTTCCACATGGCGGGCCGCGGCGCCTTCGACATCGAAGGCCTGGGGTATGAGGCGGCGGTGGCGATGCTGCAGGCCGGGGTGATCGCCGACGAGGGGGACCTGTTCACCCTGACGGCCGAGGACCTACTGCGCACCGAGCTGTTCACCACCAAGGCCGGGGAGGTGTCGGCGAACGGAAAACGCTTGCTGGCCAACCTTTCTCACGCGAAGGAACAGCCACTGTGGCGGGTGCTGGTGGCGCTGTCCATCCGGCACGTCGGACCCACTGCGGCGCGTGCACTGGCCACAGAGTTCGGCAGTCTCGACGCCATCGAGGCCGCGTCGGAAGAGGCGCTGGCCGCCGTCGAGGGCGTCGGCCCGACGATCGCGACCGCGGTGGAGGAGTGGTTCACCGTCGACTGGCACCGCGCGATCGTGGACAAGTGGAGGGCAGCTGGGGTCCGGATGGCCGACGAGCGTGACGCCGGCATCGAGCGCACCCTGGAGGGGCTGACCATCGTGGTCACCGGGTCGCTCAACGGGTTCTCGCGCGACGGCGCCAAGGAGTCGATCATCGCCCGGGGCGGCAAAGCCGCCGGGTCGGTGTCGAAGAAGACCGACTTCGTGGTGGCCGGCGACTCGCCGGGATCCAAATACGACAAGGCAATCGACCTCGGCGTGCCGGTGCTCGACGAGGACGGCTTCGCGCGGTTGCTGGCGAAAGGCCCTGGCGCGGTTACGGATTCAGCGCAGGATGGTGGCGACGATTCCGGCTAGGTAGCCCAGGCGGGCGACCTCCGAGGGGCGGAAGCCTGGACCGCCCGGCCGGCCGAGCATCACCGCGGTGTCCGGTGTGCCCAGCGGGGCGGCAGCCAGCGTGGTGTCCATGTCGCGCCACACCTGTGGCACCCAGTCGGCGGTACCGTCCAGTTGCTGTGCGCGGTCGATCGGCAGCCACGGCGCGGCTGTCGCATGCGTTTCAGGTGCACCGCCGGAGCCCGCAACACGCTCGATGCCCGAGGCGGTCAGCCGTGCCACCGTGCACCAGCCGACCCGCAGTACGCGCGGCGCCTCGTCGACGAGGACCTGCAGCTTGGCTGCTTTGTTCCCGGCGCCGGCGACGTGGTCGATGAGTTCGAGCTCCCGGTGGGCTTCCAGCAGTCCGGTGTGCGGGCGGATGGAGTCGACCCGCACCCCGACGATTTTCTCGGCAGCGGTGATCAGCATGTCCGGCATCGACCCGGGAGGCAGTTCGACGACCAGGTCGTCGATGGCGTAGCCCGAGGCCCGTTCCACGACGTCGAGGGACAGGATGTCGGCACTCACGGAGCCGAGCGCGACGGCCAGTGAGCCCAGACTGCCCGGCCGGTCCTCCAGTTGGACCCGCAACAGATAGGAAGGCACGGCCAACACTGTTTCACAACGCTGTCCGGTCGGCATGCCACGGTCGGTCGCTCACACCGGTGGCCGGCGTGCACTCAGGTACGGGTTTTCGGCCGAATTGCGTCCAAGGGTGAGCGCTCGTCACGTGGCGGCGCGGCCCACCACTAGGCTTGACCCTCGTGTCACAAATCTCCCGCGACGACGTCGCGCACCTGGCCAGATTGGCCCGGCTGGCGCTGACGGACGACGAAATCGACAGCTTCTCCGGTCAGCTCGACGCCATCCTCGAGCATGTCAGCCGTATCCAGGCCGTCGACGTCGCCGGCGTCGTCGGCACCGACAACCCGCTTTCGCAGCGGGCGGGCGGACAGCAACCTGGGGATTCGGACGGCATCGTCAACGTGACGCGACCGGACGTCGAAGTGCCGAGCCTGACGCAGAGCGAGGCTCTCGCGGGTGCGCCGCGGGCCGAAGAGGGCCGTTTCGCCGTTCCGCAGATCCTGGGAGAGAGCCAGTGAGCGAGCTCATCCGCCTCAGTGCCGCCGACCTGGCCGCCAAGATCGCCGCCAAGGAGGTGTCCTCGGTCGAGGTCACGCAGGCGCATCTCGATCAGATCGAACGCACCGACGGTGACTACCACGCCTTCCTGCACGTCGCGGGTGAGCAGGCGCTGGCCACCGCCGCCGGGATCGACGCCCAGGTAGCTGCCGGTGAGGCGCTGCCGAGTGCGCTGGCCGGGGTGCCACTGGCACTCAAAGACGTGTTCACCACCACGGACATGCCGACCACCTGCGGGTCGAAGATCCTCGAGGGCTGGACCTCGCCGTACGACGCGACCGTGACCGCGCGGCTACGTCAGGCCGGGATCCCGATCCTGGGCAAGACCAACATGGACGAGTTCGCCATGGGTTCGTCCACCGAGAATTCGGCATACGGGCCGACGCGCAACCCCTGGGACACCGACCGGGTGCCCGGTGGCTCCGGCGGTGGTAGCGCCGCAGCGCTGGCCGCCTTCCAGGCGCCGCTGTCGATCGGCTCCGACACGGGTGGGTCGATCCGTCAGCCCGCGGCTCTGACCTCGACCGTCGGCGTCAAACCGACCTACGGCACGGTCAGCCGGTACGGCCTGATCGCGTGCGCGTCGTCGCTGGACCAGGGTGGCCCATGTGCGCGCACGGTACTGGACACCGCACTGCTGCACGAGGTCATCGCCGGCCACGACCCACGCGATTCGACCTCGGTGGACGTCCAGATTCCCGATGTCGTCGCCGCGGCCCGGGCCGGTGGTAACGGCGACCTGAAGGGCGTCAAGGTCGGCGTGGTCTCGCAGTTGCATCGCGGTGAGGGATACCAGCCCGGTGTGCTGGAGTCGTTCAACGCCGCTGTCGAACAACTGCGGAGTCTGGGCGCGGAGATCACCGAGGTCGACTGCCCGCACATCGACTACTCGATGGCCGCGTACTACCTGATCCTGCCCTCGGAGGTGTCCTCCAACCTGGCCCGCTTCGATGCCATGCGGTACGGTCTGCGGGTCGGCGACGACGGCAGCCACAGCGCCGAAGAGGTGATGGCGATGACCCGTGCGGCCGGTTTCGGCCCGGAGGTCAAGCGGCGCATCATGATCGGCACCTACGCGTTGTCGGCGGGCTACTACGACGCCTACTACAACCAGGCGCAGAAGGTCCGCACCCTGATCGCCCAGGATCTGAACACGGCCTACGAGAAGGTCGATGTGCTGGTCAGCCCGGCGACCCCGACGACAGCGTTCCGGCTGGGGGAGAAGATCGACGACCCGCTGGCGATGTACCTGTTCGACCTGTGCACCCTGCCGCTGAACCTGGCGGGGCACTGCGGCATGTCGGTGCCGTCGGGTCTGTCGCCCGACGACAACTTGCCGGTCGGTCTGCAGATCATGGCACCGGCGCTGGCTGACGACCGGCTCTACCGGGTCGGCGCCGCATACGAAACCGCCCGAGGTCCGCTGCCGACCGCGCTGTAACACCGCTGCGCAGCCCGGTGCGGACCCCTCGCGGGTGATGCTCGCCGGACTGCACGGGCGGGCCGGCCGCGGACTTCCGGCCTAAGCTGGGGAACACGCCCCAGTGTGGCCGCGACTTTGAGGTTGGGCGATGGCGCCTCAACAGAACACGATCACGGCACCGGCGGCGGGTGCAGCGCCACCCGCCGCGGCAGTGGCGGCGCCGGTGACCGATACGCTTTTCGCCGATGTCTCCGAGTTCCAGCCGGTGGTCGACGACAGCTACCCGTACTCGGTCCTGTCAATCCGGGCGTGTGACGGCACATACCGCGACGGCAATTTCGCCGCGAACTACGCCTGGATGCGCCAGGCGTTGTCGTCGGGGCGGCTGACCTCCGGCATCGTCTACACCTACTGCCGGCCGAACTGGCAGGACAACGTCGCCACGGTGCAATCGATGATCGACGGCAACGGGGGACTGCATCCCCGGGTCACGCTCATGCTCGACGTCGAGTCGGGTGGCAACCCGAGCGGAGACGGATCGTCCTGGCTCAACCAGATCTTCTGGGGTCTGGCCGCATACGCGGGCAGCAGGACTCGAATCATCGGCTACGGCAACGTGTCCGACCTTGATCAGATGTGGCAGACCAAGCCGTACGGCATCCGCATCATCGTTGCCGCGTATGGCTCGAACCCCGACTATCCGGGCAAGGTCGCCCACCAGTACACCAACGGCGGGGGGTTCGGGGGGCCGCTGCCCCAGGGCGCGCCACCGTTCGGGAACTGCGACATGAACTCCGCAGACGGCTTGGATCCCAGTATGTTCGCCGTCGCCTGCGGCATCCCCACCCCACCACCAGGAGGAATCACCATGGCTGACGCAACGTCCCTGCAGGCCGACATTTCCGGCGTCGGCGTCAACGGCACGCCCGAGGCTTGGCGGCAGGTGCTCGCACGCCATCCCCGCAATATCGGCGACATCGTCGACGACCCGGCCCGCGGCCCGTGGAACTCCAACCACAACGGTCAGATCTTCCAGGGCACTTACGACGCATTCGAGCAACAGGTCACCACCGCCGAACAACTGGCCTGGGTGCACACCTTCAGCGACGGCATCGTCCGCGACAGCGGCGACGTGCTGATCGAGCTGATGGAGTTCGCGATCCAGTGGCGTAAAGCCAACGGGCTGCCGACATCGGCGAAGTGAGCCGGCCATGACGACCTTCGGTGATCTCGCCGCACACATCGGCGGTGTCCGCCTGATCCGCCACGCAGTCCTGACCTTTGCCGGCACGTTCGCCGCGCCGGGCACCGGCTTCCCGTCGGACGTGGTTGCCGCGGTCGGTGCGGATCTGGTCTTCGAGGTGCCGGTGCAGTCGCCGTGGAGCTTCGGGCCGATCCCGCCCGGGGCGCCCACCTCGCCCAGCTACGCGCGGTCCGTGCAGATCGGCGTGGACAACGCGACCGCCTGGATCACGGCCAACCCGCATCAGACATTTGCGCTCGGCGGCTACAGCCAGGGTGCCGAGGCGGCGTCGAGGGTGCTGGCCGAGATCATGACCGGGTCGCTGCAGGCGGCGCGCCCCAACCTGATCGGTGGGTACACATTCGGTAATCCATGGCGCCTGACGGGGCACACCTTTCCGGGTGGCACCGACCCAGGGGGACGCGGTATTGCCAACATCAACCTGACCGCCAACCAGATACCCAAGGACACCAACGGCGTCGACACGTGGTGGGACTTCGCCAACCGCGGTGACCTGTACACCACGACCCCCAACGACACCGCGGGTGCCGACATCACCGCGGTGTACAAGGCGGCCATACAACTGGGTATCGACACCAATGTCATCGCGAACCTGATCGCCGGCCTGACCGGGCAGGGCAGCCTGGCCCAGCAGGTGCTCGCGTTCGTCACCGACCCGATCGTCGGTGGCCCCGCCCTCGTCGAGGCGATCGACTTGGCCGTGACCTTCTACAGCACCAACCCGCCGACCCTGGCGCACCTGACGTACGACTCGGCGCCGGCGTTACCCGGCCAGAGTTCGGTGGCCGTGGCCGCCGAACACCTCACTCATATCGCGACCTCCACGCCGGCGACCGCGGCGGTCTGACTCCGGACCGGGCCGGCTGTGTTCGGCTAGCTTCCCGGCCCGGTCAGGCCGCACAGATTCGCCAGCACCTGTCCGGCCGCGTGCACCGGAACCGCCCAGGTCTGCAGGCTCACCACGCCGTCACTGGGTATGCCGGCCAGCGATTGTGTTCCCCGCACCGCTTGTGCCGTGTGCGGGCCGTAGATGCCGTCGACCACCAGCACCGGATCGGTGTCGGGTGCGAAGTCGCCGCGCCCTTTGTTGATTGCGGTCTGCAGACTGCTGACCAGCGCGCCGTTTGAGCCCTCGCTCAGGGTGCGGGGACGGGGTCGGGTGCCGCCGAGTGCTGCCCAGGTCAGCGGGCCGACAATGCCGTCGGTGTCCAATCCCTCGATGTCTTGGAAGAGGATCACGCCCTTGCGGGTGAACGCCCCGAAAATGCTGTCGACCTGCTCATACACCAGCGTGCGACGCACCAGCAGATATTGCGCCCACGCCACGTCGGGTCCGGTGTCGCCCTGGGCCAGGGTCGGCAGGGTGGTTGCGGTCGTCATCGTTTCCTCCTGGGGGTTGCGGCTGCGGTGCGGTGGGGGCCGCACGACGAAGCCGGGGTTGTGACGTCGCCACCGACATCGGCGCGAGTGGTCATCGTCGATGCTGCGCACCTGTGCCCGGTGGCACATGCGTAGTCGACTACGCGAATCGGCTGCGGTCGTCGGCCCGCGCGGATGTGCGCCGGTCCAGCGCCATCGGCTCGGCCGGCCACGAATAAGATTCGATGTATGACTGTTGCGGGCACATCTCCCCGGGAAGCCGAACTACTCGACTACGACGACGTCGTCGCCCGCTTCGACCCCGTCATGGGGTTGGAGGTGCATGTCGAGCTATCCACCGCCACCAAGATGTTCTGCGGGTGCGCCACGGCGTTCGGCGCCGAGCCGAACACCCAGGTGTGCCCGGTGTGCCTCGGACTCCCCGGCGCCCTGCCGGTGCTCAACGCGGTGGCCGTCGAGTCGGCGATCCGCATCGGCCTGGCGCTCAACTGCGAGATCGTGCCGTGGTGCCGGTTCGCCCGGAAGAACTACTTCTACCCGGACATGCCGAAGAACTATCAGATCAGCCAGTACGACGAACCGATCGCGATCAACGGCTACCTTGACGTACCGCTGGACGACGGCACCACGTGGCGGGTGGAGATCGAGCGCGCACATATGGAAGAGGACACCGGCAAGTCGCTGCACATCGGGTCTGACACCGGACGCATCGAAGGCGCCACCGAGTCGCTGCTGGACTACAACCGCGCCGGTGTCCCGCTGATCGAGATCGTCACCAAACCCATCGAGGGGGCCGGCGAACGCGCCCCGCAGGTCGCCCGCGCCTACGTCACCGCGCTGCGTGACCTGTTGCGCTCCCTGGACGTGTCGGATGTGCGGATGGATCAGGGCTCGATGCGATGCGACTCCAATGTGTCGCTGAAGCCCACGGGTGCAGCGGAATTCGGCACCCGCACGGAGACCAAGAACGTCAACTCGCTCAAGAGCGTTGAGGTGGCGGTGCGTTACGAGATGCGCCGCCAGGCCGCGGTGCTCGAATCGGGTGGCGTGATCCGTCAGGAGACCCGGCACTTCCACGAGGACGGCTACACCTCGCCCGGCCGGGCCAAGGAGACGGCTGAGGATTATCGGTACTTCCCGGAGCCGGATCTCGAACCGGTCGCGCCGAGCCGGGAGCTCGTCGAACAGCTACGCACCACCATTCCCGAGCTGCCGTGGTTGGCGCGCAAGCGAATTCAGGAAGACTGGGGCATCTCCGACGAGGTCATGCGCGACCTCGTCAACGCGGGTGCCGTTGACCTGGTGGCCGCGACCGTCGCGGCGGGTGCACCCAGTGAGGCTGCGCGCGCGTGGTGGGGCAACTTCCTGGTGCAGAAGGCCAACGAAACTGGGGTGGCCGTGTCCGATTTGAACATCACGCCGGCCCAGGTGGCGGCGGTGGTGAAACTGGTCGACGAGGGCAAGCTGTCCAACAAGCTGGCCCGTCAGGTCATCGAAGGCGTGCTGGCCGGCGAAGGTGAGCCCGAAGCGGTCATGACGGCCCGCGGGTTGACGCTGGTGCGCGACGATTCGCTGATCCAGTCCGCCGTCGACGAGGCGCTGGCCGCCAATCCCGATGTGGCCGAGAAGATCCGGGGCGGCAAGATTCAGGCTGCGGGTGCCATTGTCGGCGCGGTGATGAAGGCCACCAAGGGGCAGGCCGATGCCGCGCGGGTCCGCGAGCTGGTGCTGGCGGCCTGCCAGTAGCGCCGGCTCAGGCCGCGCCGCCCGACCACTGGTCCCACGGGACGCTCCAGTCTCCGTTCTGCCACAGGGAAACCGGTTTGCCGCCGCTGTTCTTGACCTCGACGACGTCGCCGGGGATCGAGAAGTCGTAGTACCACTTGGCGTTGGCGCCGTTGAGGTTCAGGCAGCCGTGGCTGGTGTCGGTGTTGCCCTGGGCCCATACGGTGGCGTCCAGTTCGTGCAGGTAGATCCCGTCGCTGCTGATGCGCACCGCGTAGGGGATCGACTCCTTGTAGCCCAGATGAGAGTTGATCGGCAGCCCGTAGGTCGAGGAGTCCATCACCACCGGGTTCGACTTGTCCATCACGGTGTAGACACCCGGTGGCGTCCAGAAGCTGATCGTCTTGCCGTTGACGGTGTCCGTGCCGCCGCGCCCCATCGAGGTCGGCATGGTGCGTACCAGGGTTCCGTTGTCGAACACGCTGACCTGTTTGGTGGCGTCGTCGGCGACGGCCACATGCGTGTTGCCGATCGTGAAGTTCACCGGATCGCCCTGGCCGATGGCGACGCTGACGCCGGTGCCGGGCGCGTAGTACTGCGGGGGACGCCAGTGAGCGTGCTCGTTGTCGACCCAGTACCACGCACCGCCGACCGGCGGGGACGTCGTCACCTGCAGCGCTTGCTCGGCCGCCCGGCGATCGCCGACGGGGGCATCGAATCGTGCCACGACCACCGTGCCCACTCCGTAGGTTGCGCCGTTGTGCAGTGGTGCGCCCGACGTGGTGGTGAAGGACATCGTTGGCAACGGCTCGTCGTCGGCGTGCACTACCGCGACAGGTGTTGCCACCATGGCGATCATGGCGGTGACCGTGAGGTGCAACAGCTGACGGGGACGGCGATGCATCGGTACTCCTCGAGTCGGCACGTCAACCGATGGTAGGTGCCTGTTGTGACGATTCGGCGCATCTGGTGGTGGCGGGTGTCTCGGCGTCGCGTTGGCGCCGCGGGGGAGCTGCGAAACCGTCGGCGGCTGATGGTGAGCTGAAAGTTAGCTCCGGGTTGTCCGAAACGTGGGCTCGGTCACGGGTGACGCCTGGCG
>DASUGW010000233.1:0-12514 GCA_036273805.1 Mycobacterium sp. | reverse complement strand
CCGGCGAGCCCGCAATCCACCCGGGCGCCCTCGGCGGGTGACAGCGCCCCCGAAACGGTCAGCTCGTCGGCCGCCCCGTCGATGCTCAAGCCCAGCGTGCGCAACGCGCCGATCATCAGGTCGGTGTCGCGGCTGCGCAGCGCGCCGCTGATGATCGAGGATCCCTGTCCCTGCGCGGCGGCCAGGGCAGCCAGGATCAGGGTGCGGTTGGTCAATGATTTCGATCCGGGAACCGTCACGCATGCGTGCACCGGCGCGGTGACCGACGGTGCCGTCCACATCGGAGGTTGTCCCGGCGCTTCGGTTGCCACGCCCCTCATCCTGCCTTGTCACCCGCATCCGGCACGAACGAACCCGTGCCGCGTGCCGTCCGGGCAGCGATGCCACCATGGAGGGATGTGCGGACGGTTCGCGGTCACCACGGATCCAGCCCTGCTGGCCGAGAAGATCAGGGCGATCGACGAGGCCACCCAGCAGCGGGACGGGCAGGCGCCCGATGCGGCGCCGAGTTCGCCGGGCGCCAATTACAACGTGGCGCCCACGACGACGATCAGCACCGTCGTCGAGCGCCACACCGAACCCGGCGATTTGGTCGACGCCGGGCCTCGTGCTCGCGGAACTACACCGCTCGCCGAGCCCGGCGATTTGGCCGACGCCGGGCCTGGTGCTCGCGGAACTACACCGCTCGCCGAGCCCGGCGGCGAGGTCACCCGGCGGGTGCGCGCCATGCGCTGGGGGCTGGTGCCGCCGTGGATCAAGTCGACGGCCGACGGCACCCCCGACACCACGGGTCCGTTGCTGATCAACGCGCGTGCCGAGAAGCTGACCAGCTCCCCAGCCTTCCGTAATTCGGCCAAGCACAAGCGCTGCCTGATCCCGATGGACGGCTGGTACGAGTGGAAGGGCGCCAAGGGCGCCAAGACGCCCTATTACATGTACGGCGAGGACGGCGAGCTGCTGTTCATGGCGGGCCTGTGGTCGACTTGGCGGCCCAAGCATCCCGAAGGCGAGGACGTGCCGACGCTGCTCAGTTGCACGATCATCACCACCGAGGCGGCCGGCCCGTTGGCCGACATCCACGACCGGATGCCACTGAGCATCAGCGCCACCGACTGGGAGCGCTGGCTGGACCCCGACGCACCCGTCGACGAGGGCCTGCTGCGCGGCCACGGCGACCTTGACCGCATTGCGATCCGAGAGGTGTCCACCCTGGTCAACAGCGTCCGCAACAACGGTCCGGAACTTCTTGAGCCCGCCGCAGCGGCGCCCGGACAGGATGGGCTGTTTTGACCCGGCCGCTCTCCGAGGACGCCGTCGTCGACGCGCTCGGAGCCGATCTGCGGTCCGCGGACTACACCAGCGACGGCGTGGCCGCGCTGCTGGGCGAGGACGCAAACGCCGCGCTCACACGCGGGCTCTGGTGGCCCGCATTGCGTGCAAGCCGTGCCGCGAGCCCGGACCGGCACCGGCTGGCCGTCCTGGTGCGGCTGTTCCTGCTCGGTTCCGATGAGACCCGGGCCGACGTCGAGAGTGCGCTGCCGTCGGCGCGGCTCGAGGCGCTGGTGGCCGACGAGGTCGTCGAGCTTGTCGACGAGACGACGGTGCGCGCCACGCTGGACGTCCGCCCGCACAGCGACGGCACCCGCGACCTTTACGTGGTGTCCGACCAGGATGCCGCCATGCGTCCCGGTCCGGTGCACCACGACCACGTCCTGGGTATCGGTGGTGCGTCGATCTCGTTGGCGCGTGCGGTGATCCGGACGCCGGTCGAGCGTGCTCTGGATCTGGGGACCGGCTGCGGGATCCAGGCGTTGCATCTCGACGCGCACTGCGGTGCTGTCGTGGCCACCGACACCAACCCACGAGCTCTCGCGCTGGCGGCAGCGACCGCCCGGCTCAACGGGATGTCGTGGGACCTGCGCTGCGGCAGCCTGTTCGAGCCCGTCGCCGGTGAACGCTTCGATCTGATCGTGTCCAACCCGCCCTTCGTGGTGGGTGCCGGCAGCCGCGACTACATCTACCGAGATTCCGGAATGTCCGGTGACGCGTTGTGCCAGAGCCTGATTGAACAGGTACCCGACCATCTGCGCCCGGGTGGTTCCGCGGTGATCATGGCCAATTGGGTGGTGCGGGCCGGAGCCGACGGCGCCCAGGACTGGCGCGACCGCGTCGGCGCCTGGCTGGCCGGCACCGGTCTGCATGCGTGGGTGGTGCAGCGCGAATTCGCCGATCCGGTGAGCTACGTGTCGTTGTGGACCTCCGACGCCGGCGAGACGGCGGAGCAAACCGCGCGTCGCGGCGGGGCGTGGCTGGACTGGTTCGCGAGCGAGAACATCGCCGGGATCGGCATGGGCACCATCTGCCTGCGCGCCCCGCTGCCCGGCGAAAGCCGTGAACCCGAACAGATCTGCGAGGAGATCACCGGCGCCGGGGAAGCTCTCACCGGGCCCGAGGTCGAGGCATTCTTCGCGCGTCGCGCCTATCTGGCCGACACTTCCGACGAGATGCTGCTGGCGGCGCGGTTGTCCACCGCCCCGGTTTTCCTCGAGGAGCAGTCACTGCCGGGGCCCGACGGCTGGCAACAGATCGGGGCGGCGGTGCTTCGCCCGGGTGGGCCGGCCGCGGTGCTCGGCGTCGACGAGGTGTCGAAGGCTCTGCTGGCCGGCTGTCGCGGCGAGGTGCCGCTGGGCGCCCTGATCGAACTGCTGGCCGCCTACCACGGGGTAGACGCCGCAGCGCTCGCGCACGCCGCGCTTCCGGTGGTACGGGAGGCCATCGGTCGCGGAATCCTCTACCAGGCGTGCTGAGGTGGCGCATACTCGTTGGCGTAACTGACCAGATCTGGGGGGATCGTCATGAAATGTCGGGCAGCTGTACTCCAGGGCATCGGGGCGGATTGGGAGATCGAGGAGATCACCCTGGACCCACCCCGCGACGGCGAGGTGCTGGTCAAAATGGCGGTGGCGGGGGTCTGCCACTCCGATGACCACTACACCACCGGTGACGGCGTCATGGCGCCCGAGCTCGCCGCGATGGTGGAAGCCATGGGCGGGATCGCGCCCGACTACTTCCCGTTGATCGGCGGACACGAGGGTGCCGGGGTGGTCGAGGCCGTCGGCCCGGGAGTGCGCGATCTCAAGCCCGGCGACCACGTTGCCACCTCGTTCATCCCGGCGTGCGGCGCCTGCCGGTGGTGTGTGTCCGGGATGACGTACCTGTGCGACAACGGCGCCCTGATGTTCTCCAAGGGGATGACCACCGACGGTACCCCGCGCCGCCACCTCGGCGACGTCGACCTCACCGCGATGACCCAGCTCGGTACCTTCGCCGAATATGCCGTTGTCGCAAAAGAATCTGTCATCAAGATCGACGAATCGATTCCGTTCGAGGCGGCCTCCCTGGTGTCGTGCGGGGTCACCACCGGCTGGGGCTCGGCGACTGTTGGCGTCGGCACCCAACCCGGCGACACCGTCGTCGTGGTCGGCACCGGCGGGGTGGGGATCAACGCTGTACAGGGTGCCCGGGCCGCCGGCGCCAACGCCGTCGTCGCGGTGGATCCCGTCGAGTTCAAACGGGACAGCGCAAAGTTCTTCGGCGCCACCGATACCTGCCCGAGCATCGAGGAGGCCATCGGGGTCGTGCAGCAGATCACCGCGGGTGTGATGGCCGACCGGGTGGTGTTGACGCCCAGCGTGTTGCACGCCGAGTTGTTGGCGCCGGCCTTGATGCTGACGCGCAAAGGGGGCACCTGCCTGATGACCGCGGTTCCCAAGATCGAGGTCAACACGGTGCAGTTGATTCTCGCGGACATGCTGCAGGGTTGTAAGCAGCTCAAGGGCCTGCTGTACGGGGGGATGAACCCGCGGGCCAGCATGCCGATGCTGTTGTCGATGTACCGCAGCGGGAACCTGAAGCTCGACGAACTGGTAACCCGCCGTTACCGGCTCGACCAGCTCAACGAGGCAATCTCCGATATGCGTGCCGGCCGCAACATCCGCGGCATCATCGACTTCGGCTGAGGGCGGACGGGTTCAGGTCCGGCGGACGGCACTGACCACGACGTAGGGCGTGTCGAACCGCACGGCACCGTCGGCGCACAGATGCGGGTCCAGCGCATCCTCGAAGGCGGCTGCCAGCGCCCGGCGTTGCGGTTCCTCGGCCTGCGCGAACACCGCGACGTGCATCGGGGATTGGCCGGTGAGGAAGAACAGTGCACCCATCATCGAGTCGAATTCCCAAGTGTGGGTGTCTGTTTCGATTTCGACGTTGTCGAATAGCCCGTCCAGTCGGGCCCGGATCGCGTCGGGTTCGCCCCATTGATCGGGTGTGAAGTCGCCGGCCGGCGGCGCCCCGAAGACTGCGGCAATGGGGGCTGAGAGCGGGTTGTCGGGTTTGCGCACCCACGCCGAGAATGCCAGCACGCCACCGGGTCTGAGCACGCGGGCGATCTCGGCGACTTGACGTCCGGGATCGACGAAGATGATCCCCATATTCGACACGGCCGCGTCGAACTCCCCGGCGGCCAACCCGGTGTCCATGGCGTCGGCGGCCACCCACGTCACGGACCGCCCGCCCGGCGCTCGGGCCGCGATGTCCAGCAGTTCCGGTGTGACGTCGACTCCGGTGACCCGGGCGCCCGCCGCCGCTGCCGCCAGCGCCGCCTTGCCCGTTCCGCAGGCCAGGTCGACGACGCGCGCATCGGCCAGTGGCACGCACCGCCCGGCGGCGGCCACGACTTCGGCGGCGATCGGCGCGATGCGATCACCGACGGCGTCGTAGCGCCCGCCCGCCCACAGCGTCACGAGCCGGTGTACCCGGGAGGATTGGGGGAGTCGACCCACAAATCCACGCCCAGTTCGGCGCCGGGCACGCAGTCATAAACCGACAGATCGGTGACACCGGAGTCGAGCAGAACGTCCTCGCACAGCAGCATTTTGCCCGTGTAGGAGGTCGCGGGCCGGTTCAGCACCGCGTAGGCGGCGTCGGCGTACACCTCCGGTTTGCGCGAGCGTGCCATCGCCTCGTCGCCGCCGAGCAGGTTCTGTACCGCCGCGGTGGCAACCATGGTGCGTGGCCACAACGTGTTCGACGCGATGCCCGTATCGCGGAGTTCTTCAGCGATTCCCAACGCGCACAACGTCATCCCGTACTTTGCCATCATGTAGGGCGTCGGGCGCAGCCACTTGGACTCCAGCCGGATCGGTGGTGACAGCGTCAGGATGTGCGGGTTCTCCCGGCCCTTCATGTGCGGGATACAGGCCTGGCTCACCGCGTACGTGCCACGCACCTGGATGCCGTTCATCAGGTCGAAGCGTTTGAGCGGTACGTCCTCGATCGACCCGAGGTTGATCGCGGAGGCGTTGTTGACGCAGATGTCGATGGCGCCGAACTGCCCGACGGCGGCTGCCACGGCAGCGGCCACCGAATCACCGTCGCGGATGTCTCCGACGATCGGCAGTGCCTGGCCACCGGCGGCCTCGATCTCGGCGGCTGCGGTGTAGACGGTTCCTTCGAGCTTCGGATGCGGTTCGGCGGTCTTGGCCACCAGCGCGATGTTGGCTCCGTCGGCGGCGGCCCTCTTGGCGATCGCCAGTCCGATGCCGCGGCTGGCACCGGAAATGAACAGTGTCTTTCCGAACAGCGGCGGCTTTCCCGATAGCGACATGGTTCGAGCCTAGGCCGTGATCGGTGCGGTGACGGCGCCAGTCAGCTGTATCAGGGCCTGCGGGTCCAGCGCGATGTCCAGACCTCGCTTACCGGCGCTGCACAGCACCCGCTCCCAGGCCAGCGCCGAGCTGTCGATCACCATCGGTAGTGCGCTGCGCTGGCCCAGTGGGGAGATGCCGCCGACGACGTACCCCGTCGCGCGCTGCGCCGCCGCCGGGTCGGCCATGGTCACCTTCGGCACGCCGAGCGCGGCGGCAGCGGCCTTGAGCGACAGTTTCTCGGTGACGGGAACGACCGCTACCGCCAGCCCCTTCGGCAACGCCACCACCAGCGTCTTGAACACCTGCGCGGGCTCGACGCCGGCCGACACGGCCAGTTCCGCGGCGGCCTCCTCGCCGTAGGCCTGGGTGCGTGGATCGTGGTGATAGGACAGCACTTCGTGGGTGACACCGGCCGCCGTCAAGGACGAGATGGCCGGCGTCGCCGCCCTGCCCGCTTTTGCCACAGCGCCACATTAGCGCGCTGACCGGCGGAAATACCACGTCGTCAAATGTCGTTGACAAACACATCGGTTGCCCGAGCGGCCGATATGTCAGTGGTCGGCCGTAGGATTGGCAAGTTGGGAGTGTCTGGTGTCAGCGGTGTGCCTGGAGCGTCCATCACAGGTGACGTTGTTCGAACTCATCCGGACAATGCCGACAGAAGGGACGTTGCCAACCACTATGACGGCTGATCACGACGCTGACGTGTCGTCCGATGCCCCGGTGAATGCGAATCCATCGACCGTCCGGTCCGATGAATCCGATGCCGAGCTGACGGCGCGGTTCGAGCGCGACGCCATCCCGCTGCTGGACCAGCTCTATGGCGGTGCACTGCGGATGACGCGCAATCCGGCCGATGCCGAGGACCTGTTGCAGGAAACGATGGTGAAGGCCTATGCCGGCTTCCGATCGTTCCGTGAGGGCACCAATCTGAAGGCCTGGCTGTACCGGATCCTGACCAACACCTACATCAACAGCTACCGCAAGAAACAGCGGCAGCCGGCCGAATACCCGACCGACGAGATCACCGACTGGCAGTTGGCGTCGACGGCGGAGCATTCCTCCACCGGGTTGCGTTCGGCCGAGGTCGAGGCTCTCGAGGCGCTGCCGGACACCGAGATCAAAGAGGCGCTGCAGGCGCTGCCAGAGGAGTTCCGGATGGCGGTCTACTACGCCGATGTCGAGGGGTTCCCGTACAAGGAGATCGCCGAAATCATGGATACCCCGATTGGCACGGTGATGTCCCGGTTGCATCGTGGCCGCAAGCAACTGCGTGAGCTGCTCACCGACGTCGCCAAGGATCGGGGATTCATTCGCGGCGAACAACTCGACACGGCCGAGGAGGTGTCGTCATGACCTCGGTACCCGACGACGAACGATGGCAGCCGCCCGTGGGTCCGGTGGACCCCGCACATCCCGAATGCGCGGCGGTGATTGCTGAGGTGTGGACACTGCTCGACGGTGAATGCACCGAGGAGACCCGCGAAAGGCTCCAGCACCACCTCGAAGAGTGCCCGACGTGCCTTCAGCACCATGGGCTCGAGCAGCGCGTCAAGGCGCTGATCGCCCGCAAGTGCAGTGGTGACAAGGCCCCCGAGGGTCTGCGGCAGCGGCTCCGCATCGAGATCAGCCGCACCACCATCATTCGGGGCTGAACGCCGGCGCGGGACCGCGCCGTGATTCCTGAAGACTCCTGCACGCTCGCTGCGCGTCGCGTACGCGCGCTGATCACGTCGGAAAAAGTTAGGCCGGGCCGCATCCGACGGGTCGGGGGGTCAGCCGGAGGCGGCCCGGTGCTGACCACTGTACCGGGTCGCGTTGAGTTTGCGATTCAGTGGTTCAGCGGTGTCTGTGATGGTGGTGGAAGACCGCGCTGACAGTGCTGACCGAGTGGTGCGTCAGCTCCCAGGTGTGCATTTTGACCGCTGCGGCCTGGCCGTCGTGCGCTCCGACTGTCACTGCGCCGATAAGTGCTGCGGCGATGCATGCCAGAAGAACCCGGACCGGTCCCGGACCGGAGCGATGAAACGGCGGCATCGACCGGTGACCTTTCCCGGGATCGTCATGAGGTACCTCTGCCACGGCGTCGAGTTTGCCACGGCGAACTAAGTGTTCTATGTGATTGGCGCGGCGCGCCGCGGTGGTGGACGTGTCGCTGACCTGCCTGCATGCCGTGAAATGCAAAACCGCCCGGGCTCACGCGGAGCTCGGGCGGTTGTCAGAGGCGGGGTGCTACTTGCAGCCGCCTGCGTTCGGCCGGTTGCCGTGGTTGGCCTTGCTGTGCTTGCGGTCGCGCTTCTTACGGCCTCGTTTGGCCATGATCTACCTCCGTATGGGTGTGACGTTTGCTTGCCCGGCGATTGCGTCACGCGCGGGCGCTGTATACCAGTGTCTCATGACCGCGATAGTGCTTCGTCCACGGTGTGCGACGCGTGCCGAAGCGCATGCATGTGGTTCGATAGAGCGGCGGCGCCCCTTCCGGGCCCGGCAGGACTCGTGAAGTGGGGTGAAGATGGCCGAGGACGTTCGCGCAGAGATCGTTGCCACGGTGCTTGAAGTGGTGGCCAACGTGGGCGACCAGGTCGGTCCGCACGACACTCTGGTTCTGCTGGAGTCGATGAAGATGGAAATCCCGGTGCACGCCGAGTACGGCGGCACAGTCACCAAGGTCAACGTCGCGGTGGGTGACAACATCCAGGCCGGGCACCTGATCGCCGAGATCAGCTAGACCGCCACTCCATGTCGACGCTCGGTGATCTGCTGGCCGAGCACACGGTTCTACCGGGTAACGCAGTCGATCACCTGCATGCCGTAGTCGGGGAGTGGCAGCTGCTTGCCGACCTCTCCTTCGCCGACTATCTGATGTGGGTGCGCCGCGATGACGACGCCCTGGTCTGCGTGGCACAGTGCCGGCCCAATACCGCCTCCACGGTGTTGCTGACCGATGCCGTGGGCACTATCGCCGACGCGGACGAGTTGCCGCTGGTGATCGCGGCGTTTCGGTCCGGCGCGATCGGTCGCGAGGACGATCCGGGCCCCGCCGGCGGGCAGTTGCGCCGCTCGGGCCTCAACGTCGAAGCCGTCCCGGTGCGCTACGACGACGACGTGGTGGCCGTGCTGACGCATCAGACCGCGGTCGCCGCGTCCCGTAAGTCCAGCCCACTGGAAGACGCCTACCGCGACTGCGCCGCCGACCTCGTGCAGATGTTGTCGGAGGGCACGTTTCCCAACGTCGGCGACCAGACCATCTCGCGGTCGAGCCCCCGGGTCGGTGACGGCTTCATCCGGCTCGACGTGGCCGGCACGGTGGCGTTCGCGAGTCCCAATGCGCTCTCGGCGTACCACCGGATGGGCCTGTCTGCGGATCTGGAGGGTCACAACCTCATCACCGTCACGCGACCGCTCATCTCGGACCCGTTCGAGGCCCAGGAGCTGGCCGAACATGTCCGGGACTCGCTGGCCGGCGGTTCGAGCATGCGCATGGAGGTGGACGCCGGTGGTGCGGCGGTGCTGCTGCGCACGCTGCCGCTGGTGGTCCGGGGCGCACCGAACGGGGCTGCACTGCTCATCCGCGACGTCACCGAGGTGAAGCGACGCGACCGTGCGCTGCTGTCGAAGGATGCGACGATCCGCGAGATCCACCACCGGGTGAAGAACAACCTGCAGACGGTGGCGGCGCTGCTGCGGCTGCAGGCCCGGCGCACCAACAACGCCGAGGGTCGGGAGGCGCTGCTGGAGTCGGTGCGCCGGGTCTCCTCCATCGCGCTAGTGCATGACGCGCTGTCGATGTCGGTGGACGAGGAAGTCAACCTCGACGAGGTCATCGACCGGATTCTGCCGATCATGAACGACGTCGCCTCGGTGGACGCCCCCATCAAGATCAGCCGGATGGGCGCGCTCGGCGTGCTTGACGCCGACCGTGCGACGGCGCTCATCATGGTGATCACCGAACTGGTGCAGAACGCCATTGAGCATGCGTTCGATGGTGTCGGCGCGCGCGGGGCGGTGATCATCCGCGCGACGCGTTCGGCCCGCTGGCTCGATGTCGTCGTGCATGACGACGGTCGCGGCCTTCCTTACGGTTTCAGCCTGGAGAAGTCTGACCGTCTGGGGCTGCAGATCGTGCGGACATTGGTTGCCGCGGAGCTCGACGGTTCACTGGGCATGCACGAAGCGTCCGGTGGGGGCACCGATGTGGTGCTGCGGGTGCCGATCGGCCGGCGCGCCAGTTCGCGTGTGCCGCAATAACTTTCCTGTTCGCCGAAACCGACGTTTCGACGAGTTCTTTCGAGTGCCGGACGGCATTACGCCGATCTCGGTGCGGCCGAACGGGTGCCGACAATGAAAACGGCCCCGGTATTCACCGGGGCCGCCAGTTGAACCTCTCGGGTTAGACCCCGCTGCGCGCCTTGGTGCGGGCGTTGCGGCGCTTGAGTGCGCGACGCTCGTCCTCGCTCATGCCGCCCCACACGCCGGCGTCCTGGCCCGACTCAAGTGCCCAGGTCAGGCACTCCGTGGTCACGGGGCAACGGTTGCACACCAGCTTCGCGTCAGCGATCTGCGCGAGGGCCGGGCCGCTGTTTCCCACGGGGAAGAACAGTTCCGGATCCTCGTCGCGACACACCGCTTTGTGGCGCCAATCCATGGCAATAACTCCTTATCTGGGCGCGCGACGATGCGCACCGGTTTTAGTCTTCGGCTGTTAACGCGTGCACACCAAATGTTTCTGCACTGTTGCATCTGATCGTTCCAGAGCCTGAACAGATGTCAATAGAAGCGAGTTAACACGTGGGCAATGTCACTGCGGTTGACACTCCATGGCCTGTTGTCAGACCACTCATTCGTTTGTACTACACTCAACCCATCTGCGCCCTTCTAAGCGTCGCAGAATTCTTTCAGTGCAGGTCAGGGCGATTTTGCTGGCGGAGCCACCACGCCCAGCGCCTCCGGAGCCGCGCGGAACAGCATCCTTTCCCTCAGTCCGACGTATTCTCCGTCGATCTGGGTGGCAATCGGTGTGGCACTGCTCACCCGCACCCATGACACGTCGTCATCGCGAATCAGATGCGCGCCTTTGATGTTCGCTTTGCGCGCGAGCATGCGCCGCGCCAAACCCAGATTTCGCCAGATGTTCATGCTGGTGGTGGCGAACACGCCGAGCCCGGTTTCGAAGCGGCAATCGGGATTGGTCCACACCGGCCGGCCGTTGGCATACGTCCACGGCGACGAATTCGACACGAACACGAAGTGCACGCCATCAATGACGTCGCGGCCGGGCAGTTCCAATGTGAGCGTCGGGGTCCGGCGTGCGCTGCCCAGCACAGCGGGAACCGCAGCGCGGATGTACTGAGTTGCGGTTACTCCCTTGTACTTTCGCGCACGCTTGCGGTGGTCGTCGACATTGGCGACCACCTCGCCGTCGACACCCATACCCGCGGTGAAGACCGCCCAGCGCTCGCCGCAGTCCATCAGGCCGATGCGGCGCCAGCTGCGGGTGCGGCGGTAATCGCCGAGCAGATCGACGAGCAGATTGGTGGCCTCGACCGGGTCGGGCGGGATACCCAACGAACGGGCGAAAACGTTCGCCGAACCTCCGGGGACCACCGCGACCGCGGGGCCGTCCGGTGGCAACAGGGCACCCGGAGGCCCCAGCAGGCCGTTGACGACCTCGTTCACGGTCCCGTCGCCACCGTGCACGATCACCACGTCGACGCCGTCACGGGCGGCCTGCTGGCCGATCTCGATGGCGTGGCCCCGGTGATCGGTGTGCACGACGGTCAGGTGCACCCGGCTCTCAAGCGCATGGGCCAAAAGATCGCGTCCGGCCGGCGTTGTCGAGGTGGCGTTGGGGTTCACGATGAGCACGGCGCGCACAGGGTTAGAGCCTAGTGGTGCAGATCGTCGCGACGGTCGGCTCGGGTGCGAAGCATGGCGAACTCGGGGATGACGAGCGGTGAATTCGGGGTGTTCCTGTCAGGTGGGGTGGTCAGGTCCACGCCTGGCGCGGTCGGCGCCAGGCGTGCACCAGGGATGGGCTACGGCTGCAGCAGAACTTTGATCGCGCGGCGCTGGTCCATCGCGGCGTAGGCCTCGGCGACGTCATCGAGCGGCATGGTGGTGTCGAACACCCGGCCGGGGTCGATGGTCCCGTCGAAGATCAGGCTGATCAACTCCGGGAGGAAATGGCGGACCGGTGCGGGGCCGCCGCGCAACCCGACCTGGCTGCGGAACAGTTTGGCGCCGTCGATGCTGACCCCGTGTGGCAGACCCACGAATCCCACGAACGCGCCAGGCCGGGCGGATTCGATGGCCTGTTGCATGGCCTGGTCGGTGCCGACGCATTCGAGCACCGCGTCGGCGCCGATGCCTTCGGTCATCTCCTGGATGTGGGCAACTCCGTCGGCGCCTCGTTCCTCGACGATGTCGGTGGCACCGAACTCGCGGGCCAGTCGTTGCCGGGTCTCGTGGCGGCTCATGACGACGATGCGTTCGGCTCCCATGCGTTTGGCGGCGATCACACCGCACAGCCCGACCGCTCCGTCGCCCACAATCGCGACGGTCATCCCGGGTGCAACCTGAGCCGAATGGGCGGCGAACCAGCCGGTGCCCATCACGTCGGAGGCGGCCAGCAGGCTGGGCACCAGATCGGCGGAGGGCTGTTCGGGTGTGGCGACCAGGCTGCCGTCCGCCCACGGCACCCGCACCGCTTCGGCCTGACACCCCACCATGGGTTTCGAATTCAGACAGCTGGTCTGAACCCCATTGCGGCAGTTGGGGCAGGTTCCGTCGGAGGCGAAGAACGAACC
>DASUGW010000232.1:0-15630 GCA_036273805.1 Mycobacterium sp. | reverse complement strand
ACCCATTGGGGCTCGGAGATCTCCCCGCTGGTGGTCAACCCGAGCAGTCCGCGCTCGTAACCCAGCGAGCCCCACGCGGCATAGATCGCGCCGGTGACCGGCTCGGCCCCGGTGGTCGGTGACCAGTAGATAGCGCCCTTGTCGAATGGGGCGTAGCGGGCCGAGCTGGAGGCCGCCGAGGCTCCGGTGACCGTGGCTTCGGGGGACCGCGGTGCGCCCAGTGGGCTCGCCGTCCCACCCATTGCTTCCCACTTGGCGAAGATCGCTCCGCCGCGCAATCTGTCCTCGACCGACTGCGGCCCCGGTGGATCGGCGAAATGTGCTGCGATATCACGAACTTCGTCCATGGCGGCGTAGGCGTCGTTGCCCGGGCAGTCGGTGTAGCCGACGTCGCGGTGGGTGAAGATCGTCGGCAGGGTGTGCATCGTTCCACCGGCGAACTTGGTGTACGGGCCGCCGGCGGATTCCAGCGCGACCGTGCCCTTGGGGTCGACGTGGTCGAGGCCGAGCCGCCAACCGAGCAGCCGGCCTAGGGTGCGGAGCTGGATATCGGTGGGACGCACGTCGTCGAAGTCGCCGAGCATGGCCACACCCCAGGTGTCGCGGTTGAAGCCGCCGGTATGTGAACCCTCGACGGGCTTGTCGATACCGCCGGCGCGGCCCTCGAAGACCTGACCGTACTTGTCCACCAGGGCGTTGTAGGCGATGTCGCACCAGCCGAGGGTGCGGGTGTGGTAGGCGTCGATGGCCCGCACGATGGCCGCGGAGTCTTCCGGGGAGTAGTCGTTGCTGCCGGCGGTGTGATGCACGATGGCGGCCCGGACACCCTGGTCGTAACGGGGTCCTCCGCAGCCGGCCGCCTCGTCGGCTCCCCACTGCGCACGGCTGATGATGTTGGGCACCTGCCCCGGCGCCAGCACCGCGTTAGGCGGTGTCCATTGCGCGTCAATCGGTGCCTGCGGCGGTGAGATCAGGACTGCGGAGAGGTTCTGTGCCAGCGGTTGGTCGACGTTGACGGGCCGATAGCCCAGCCCGTCGTGCGACGGTGCGGCCGGCGGCGCCACGGTCACCGGCGCGCCCGCCGGCCGGGTGACCGAGATCTGCACCGCTCGGGTGTTGCCGACGAAGACCGCGTCGGTGCCACGTGGGCCCGGCGATGCGGAGTTGGTCTGCAGCGTCTCGGCCTCGTACCACGGTCCCCAGCGACCGTCGGCCCGCTTGGCACGGATGCGGGTCGACACTCCGGTCAGGTCACCGCCGGTGAGCGCCACCATGGAGAACGGCTTGTCCTGGGCGATTTCCCGGATCGTCTCGCCGCCACCGACGCCGACGAGGGGCTGCTGGGCCAGTTGGGTGTCCGCGGCGCGGGGCTGTTGTTCGCGCCCGGGCCCGCCGGCGATAGCCAGCGGCAGGATGACGGCCGTCGCCGCTACGGCGGTGAACAGGCTCGATGGCGCGCGACGGGGCACGGCCCGATGTTACGCATGTGTCGATTGTTACTACTGTTTCGACACGGTACTTAGCGCGGTACAAATTCCTGCAACGGCACCGCAGGGGCACGGGCTTTAAGGGGGTCGAGGTTTAAGCCCGCCCTGCGGTGCCGTTCTGTAACAGGTTCTGCGCCCGGCGAACTCCGCGTGCGTCGTCCACCGGTGTGTGTCAGGCCAGCGGAACGGCGCTGCCCGCGGCGTGCACCACCTGCGCGGCCGTGGCCGCCGGTGCCGCCGCGGCCGCCGCCGGCGCGGCCTGCTGGATGGCGCTCATGATCGAGGGCATCACCATGCCCTTGATCAGGTCGATCGCCTGCCCCGCGCCCAACTGCTGCGCGGCGCTGGACAGATCGCTGATGATGCCTCCGCTCGGCGCCGCCGATGTGCCCAGACCGGTGCCCAGCCCTGAACCGAGGCCGGACGGGTCGCCGAGAATCGGGTAGGTGCCGGCCAGCGGGTCGGCGCCGAGACCGGTCGGCGAGGTGATCGGGGCAGTCGCCGGCAGGCCCAGACCCGGCGTGGCGCCCGGTGCCGTCAGCGCGGGATTAGCCGCGGCGGCGGGCGCCGTGAGGGCGGGATTAGGCACGCCCGCGGGCGGCGTCGCCAGTCCCGGAGTCGCGCCGGTGACCGCGGGAGTAGTCAGGCCGGGGCTGGTCAGACCGGGGTTGGCCAACGCCGGGTCGGTCAACGACGGCGCCGTCCCAGGAGTCGTCAGGGCGGGCGCGGCACTCGGCGTCAGCGACGTGCCGCCCAGTCCCGGGGTCAGTCCGGTGCCCAGGCCGGGTGTGGCCAGGGTCGGGCCTGCGCTGACCGGCTGGGCGCCGGCCGGGCTCAGACCCGTCGGCAGTGGCGGCAGGTTGATGCCGAACTGGGAGAGCCCCTGCGAGAGGGCGGACATCAACTCGTTGGGCAGATCGGTGACGACTGCGGCCTGCACGAACGGGTGTTCCTGCGGCGCGGGCGCCGGCGTAGCGGCAAATTCGGTAATAGCGACCACGGCAAACGGACTTGCGACGGCCAGTGCGGCGACTGCGCTCATGGCTGTCGAGAGCTTGCGTCGACGTCGGTTAGGCACGGAAGTCTCCTTAATCAATCGGTGTTGGCGAGCAACGAGTTCGATGGTACGGCTGTGACTAATGGGTCTAGAGTGACGATGCGGAATCGTGAGCGAATCGCGATCTGAAGTCGTTGCGCCGATACCAAGCGCGCTGGAAAGGTCGACTGGCCGCGGTCCGATACCCTTGCTGCCGATGACTTCTCCTGAGCGTGGGGCCGCTGCGCCCTCGCAATCCGACTCTTTCGACCTGCTGGTAGTGGGATCGGGGTTCTTCGGACTCACGATCGCCGAGCGCGTAGCCACCCAACTCGACAAGCGTGTGCTGGTCGTCGAACGGCGGTCGCACATCGGCGGCAACGCCTATTCCGAGGCCGAGCCGCAAACCGGTATCGAGGTCCACAAGTACGGGGCGCACCTGTTCCACACCTCCAACAAGCGGGTGTGGGACTACGTGCGGAAATTCACCGAGTTCACCGACTACCAGCATCGCGTCTTCGCGCTGCACAACGGCCAGGCCTACCAGTTCCCGATGGGCCTGGGGCTGGTGTCGCAGTTCTTCGGCCGCTACTTCACGCCTGAACAAGCCCGCGCGCTGATCGCCGAGCAGGCCGCCGAGATCGACACCGCCGATGCCCGCAACCTCGAAGAGAAGGCCATCAGCCTGATCGGCCGCCCGCTCTACGAGGCGTTCATCAAGCACTACACCGCCAAGCAGTGGCAGACCGACCCCACCGACCTGCCCGCGGCCAACATCACTCGGTTGCCGGTGCGCTACACCTTCGACAACCGCTATTTCAACGACACCTACGAGGGCCTGCCGGTCGACGGCTACACCGCCTGGCTGCAGAACATGGCCGCCGACCCGCGCATCGAGGTCCGGCTGGACACCGACTGGTTCGACGTCCAGGAAACACTGCGCGCGCAGTCCCCCGAGGCGCCCGTCGTGTACACCGGGCCGCTGGATCGCTACTTCGACCACGTCGACGGCCGGCTCGGCTGGCGCACCCTGGACTTCGAGGTCGAAGTGCTCAATGACTGCGGGGACTTCCAGGGCACCCCGGTGATGAATTACAACGACGCCGACGTCCCCTACACCCGCATCCACGAGTTCCGGCATTTCCACCCTGAGCGCACGTACCCGCAAGACAAGACTGTGATCATGCGCGAATACTCGCGATTCGCCGCCGACGACGACGAGCCGTACTACCCCATCAACACCGAGGCCGACCGAGCACTGCTGGCCGCCTACCGCACCCGCGCCAAGGCCGAAACCGAATCCGCAAAGGTGCTGTTCGGTGGCCGGCTGGGCACCTACCAGTACCTGGACATGCACATGGCGATCGCCAGCGCGCTGAACATGTACGACAACGTCCTGGCCCCGCACCTCGTCGACGGCACGCCACTGGCCAGCGGCGACGACCGCGTCTAAACAGAAAGCGTTAAACCATGAGTGACATCCCCTCCGGCCCGCTGCAATCGGCGGAGTCGCGGGCGGTCAGCCTGTTGTCCCGCGTCATCCTGCCGCGGCCCGGTGAGCCGCTGGACGTGCGCAAGCTCTACATCGAGGAGTCCGACACCAACTCCCGGCGCGCCCACGCCTCGACCCGCACCACCCTGGAGATCGGTGCCGAGTCCGAGGTGTCGTTCGCCACCTACTTCAACGCCTTCCCGGCCAGCTACTGGCGTCGGTGGTCCATCCTGGAATCGGTGGTGCTGCGCGTCGAACTGACCGGCAGCGGTCGCGTCGACGTTTACCGCACCAAGGCCACCGGCGCGCGGATCACGGTCGGTGGCGCGTCATTCTCCAGCGAGCCGGGTGTACCCACCGCCACCGAGTTCGAGATCGGGCTCGAGCCGTTCGAGGACGGCGGCTGGATCTGGTTCGACATCACCACCGACACCGATGTCACGGTGGCCAGTGCGGGCTGGTACGCATCGGTGCCCGCACCGGGACGGGCCAGCATTGCGTTGGGCATCCCGACCTTCAACCGGCCCGCCGACTGCGTCAACGCACTGGCCGCCATCACGTCGGATCCGTTGGTGGACAACGTGATCGATGCTGTCATCGTCTCCGATCAGGGCACGAAGAAGGTCGTCGATCATCCCGGCTTCGCCGCCGCATCGGCACCGCTGGGGGAGCGCCTGACCATCCACAACCAGCCCAATCTGGGTGGCTCGGGCGGCTACGGCCGGGTGATGTACGAGGCGCTGAAGAACACCGACTGCGCGCAGATCCTGTTCATGGACGACGACATCCGCATCGAGCCGGACTCGATCCTGCGGGCGCTGGCGCTCAACCGGTTCGCCAAGGCGCCGACGCTGATCGGCGGCCAGATGCTCAACCTGCAGGAGCCGTCGCACCTGCACGTGATGGGTGAGGTCGTCGACCGCGGCAACTTCATGTGGACCCACGCCCCGTTCACCGAGTACGACCACGACTTCGCGAAGTACCCACTGGATGACGAAGAGGCGAAAAGCAAGCTGCTGCACCGTCGTATCGACGTCGACTACAACGGCTGGTGGATGTGCATGATCCCACGCCAAGTCGCCGAGGAACTCGGGCAGCCGCTGCCGCTGTTCATCAAGTGGGACGACGCCGACTACGGACTGCGCGCCGCCGAACACGGCTACGGCACCGTCACCATGCCCGGCACCGCAATCTGGCACATGGCCTGGAGCGACAAAGACGACGCCATCGACTGGCAGGCCTACTTCCACCTGCGCAACCGGCTGGTGGTGGCCGCCATGCACTGGGACGGCGACGTCAAGGGCCTGATCGCCAGTCACATGAAGGCGACGCTGAAACACCTTCTGTGCCTTGAATATTCGACGGTCGCCATTCAGAACCGGGCCATTGACGACTTCCTGGCCGGCCCCGAGCACATCTTCTCCATCCTGGAGTCGGCGCTGCCCGAGGTACACGCGATGCGCAAGGCATACCCCGACGCGGTCGTGCTGCCGGGAGCCACCTCGCTGCCGTCGCCGTCCGGGCGCAAGAAGGTACACCGGCCACCAGTTGCGCTGCCCGCCATCGCCGCCCGGCTCGCCCGCGGCGTCGTGCACCAGTTGCGCAAGGAGGATCCGGCGCATCACCAGCGCCCGGAGCTCAACGTCGCGACGCAGGACGCGCGCTGGTTCCTGCTGTGCAATGTCGACGGAGTCACCGTGACGACCGCCGATGGCCGCGGCGTGGTGTACCGGCAACGCGACCGGGCCAAGATGTTCGCGCTGCTGCGCGCGTCGACGCGCCGGCAGCTGAAGCTGGCCCGCAAGTTCAACACCATGCGCCGGGTCTATCGCGCGGCCCTGCCCACCCTCACCAGCACACAGAAGTGGGAAACCGTTCTGCTGGAAAAGAATCCGGTCTCCGACCATGTCTGAACCGCTGGGTGCGCCGGACGTGACGGGTGAGCCCGAACCGGTCGGGCCGCCCCACGGCGAGGACGCCATGCTGGTGGCCGTGCAGTCCGCGCTGGCGCATCAGCCAGGGGCACTGCCGGTCGCCCGGGCGATGTCGTTCTTCGGCGAGCATTCGCTGGGCTGGCTCGCCATCGCCGGTCTGGGCGCGTTGCTGCAGCCGCAGCGACGACGCGAGTGGCTCACCGCCGGTGTCGGCGCCTTCGCCGCCCACGCCGCTGCCGTCGTGATCAAGCGGGTGGTCCGGCGCACCCGACCCGACCACCCGGCGATCTCGGTCAATGTCGGCACACCGAGCAAGCTGAGCTTCCCGTCGGCGCATGCCACCTCGACCACCGCGGCGAGCATGTTGATCGGCCGTGCCGCGGGCATCCGGGGGCTGCCCGCACTTCTGGTTCCGCCGATGGCTGTGTCACGGATGGTGCTCGGCGTTCACTACCCGACCGACGTCGCGACCGGCGTCGTGGTCGGGGCATTGGTAGCCAAGGCGACCGAGGCGATCGCCGCCCGGATTGGAGGAGACCGATGAGCGAACAGGCCCCGCCGACCACCGGCCCGCCGGCGAATCTGGCCGAAGGCATCATCAAGGCGCTGCGTCCACGCCAATGGGTGAAGAACCTGCTGGTGTTCGCCGCTCCCCTGGCAGCATTGGGCAAGGACGTCCACTACAGCCACGGATTAGTGGCGACCCGGGTCGGTATCGCGTTTGTGGTGTTCTGCATGACGGCGTCGTGCATCTACCTGATCAATGACGCACGGGATGTCGAAGCCGACCGTGCGCATCCCACCAAGCGTTTTCGCCCGATCGCCGCCGGCGTGGTCCCGGTTTCGCTGGCGTACGGCCTTTCGATTGTGCTCGGTGTTGCGGCGCTGGTGATTGCCTGGCTCGTCACCCCGAATCTGGCGGTCGTGATCGCCGTCTATCTGGGGATTCAGCTGGCCTACTGTTTCGGCCTGAAACATCAAGCGGTGCTGGACATCTGCATCGTGTCCTCGGGCTTCTTGATCCGGGCGATCGCGGGTGGCGTCGCGGCCAATATCCCACTGTCCCAGTGGTTTCTGTTGGTCATGGCCTTCGGATCGCTATTCATGGCGGCCGGCAAGCGCTACGCCGAACTCAAGCTGGCGCAGCGCACGGGCGCCAAGATCCGCAAGTCGCTGGAGAGCTACACCACCAGCTACCTGAGGTTCGTCTGGACGCTGGCGGCGACCTCCGTGGTGATCTGCTACGGGCTGTTCGCGTTCGAGCGGGATCAGGGGGTGGCGTCGTGGTGGGCGGTGTCGATCATCCCGTTCACCATCGCGATTCTGCGCTACGCGGTCGACATCGATGGCGGCGAGGCCGGCGAACCCGAGGACATCGTGCTTCATGACAAGGTGTTCCTGTTGCTTTCGCTGGCATTCATCGGGATCGTCTGTGTCGCTGCCTACTTCGGCTGACCTGCCGACCGTACGCGGCGAGGCGCCGGCCCCGCGCCGCTGGCCCGCCTTTCCGCTGTCATTGTCCTTCCGGCTGAGCTTGTGGACCGGCGTACTGGTCACCGCTGCGCTGTTCGCCTGGGGCGCCTGGCAGCGCCGCTGGATCGCCGACGACGGACTGATCGTGCTGCGGACCGTGCGCAATCTGATGGCCGGCAACGGCCCGGTGTTCAACGCCGGCGAACGCATCGAAGCCAACACATCGACCGCATGGACCTATCTGGTGTACGTCGCCGGCTGGCTCGCGGGGCCCGTGCGGCTGGAATACGTCGCACTGGCGCTGGCCCTGATCTGCTCGGTGCTGGGCATCGTTCTGCTGATGCTGGGATCGGCGCGGCTGTTCGCTCCGAGTCTGCGGGGTCGGCGCGGGGTGTTCCTGCCCGCCGGCGCACTGGTCTATATCGCCATCCCGCCGGCCCGTGACTTCGCAACGTCGGGCCTGGAGAACGGCCTGATCCTGACCTACCTCGGAGCGCTCTGGTGGATGCTGGTGGTCTGGTCACAGGGACTGCGCACCGCGGGTCTGCGGGGATCTACACCGGATGCGCCGGATGCGCCGAGGAATGCGTCGGGCCCGGAGTTCACGGCTGCGCTGGCGTTCGTCGCCGGATTTTCGGTGCTGGTCCGCCCCGAGTTGGCACTGTTGGGCGGGTTGGCGCTGGTGATGATGCTGGTCGCCGCGGTCGGCTGGCGGCGCCGGCTGCTCATCGTGCTCGCCGGCGGCCTGCTGCCGGTGGGCTATCAGATCTTCCGGATGGGTTACTACGCGTTGGTCGTCCCGGCGACCGCGGTTGCCAAGGACGCATCCGGATCGAAATGGTCGCAGGGCTTCGTCTACCTCGCGAACTTCAACGGGCCCTATCTGCTCTGGGTGCCCCTCGTGCTGCTGATCGGTCTCACTCTGGTGCTGCTGGCGACGCGGACCCATCCGTGGTGGGTGCATCACGCACTCCCCCGCGGCTCCGGCTGGTTGGCGCGCACCGTGCAGAGCCCGGCGGCGGTCGTCATCCTGTTCGTGGGCGGCGGCCTGCTACAGGCCCTGTACTGGTTGCGTCAAGGCGGTGACTTCATGCACGGCCGGGTGCTGTTGCCGCCGATCTTCTGCATGGTTGCGCCCCTGGCGCTAATCCCCGTCGCGCGCCCGGACGGCACCCGGTTCTCCCGGGAGGCCGGATACCTGCTGGCGGGTGCGACGACGGTGCTGTGGGCCGCGGTGATGGGCTGGTCACTGTGGGCGGCCAATTCCGAGGGCCTCGGCAACGACGGCACCAAGGTCACCTACTCCGGGATCGTCGACGAACGGCGCTTCTACTCCCAGGCGACGGGTCACGCCCACCCGCTGACCGCCGCCGACTACCTGGACTACCCCCGTATGCGCGCGGTTCTGGTGGCGATCAACAACACCCCCGACGGAGCGCTGCTGTTGCCGTCGGGAAACTACGACGTGTGGGACGTCGTGCCGGCGATGCCGCCCCCGATTCCGCCGCGCACCCACCCCTATGAGGCGCCGTACCGGGCGACCGATCCGGTCACGGTGTTCTTCACCAATCTCGGCATGGTCGGTATGAATGTCGGCCTCGACGTCCGAGTGATCGACCAGATCGGGCTGACCAACCCGCTGGCGGCCCACACCGCGCGTCTCGAGGACGCCCGGATCGGGCACGACAAGAATCTGTTCCCCGATTGGGCGGTCGCCGAGGGCCCGTTCCTGACGAAGCGCCCCTACGTGCCGCCCTATCTTGACGAGGGCTGGATCAAGGAGGCCAAGGCGGCGCTCACATGTCCGGCGACCGAGTCCATGCTCTCGGCCATCCGGGCGCCGCTGACGGCCCGGCAGTTCATGTCGAATCTGCTGTACTCCTATGAGTTCACCAAGTACCGGATCGACCGGGTGCCACAGTACGAACTGCAGCGGTGCGGCCTGGAGGAACCTCCGCTCGACGGCGCCCCGTACACGGGACTGCCGGCGACCGGCCCCTGATCGTTCACCCGACGTTCAACAGCCGGTGCCGCGCCCGGTAACGCTGCGGTGTCTTCGCGCCGATACGCAGGGTGGCAGGCGGTCGACGACGCCCGCTGCCAGTCGCTCCCGTTGCGCTTTCGAGCGGGTGGCGCCGATTACATCGCGATACGGCCTGACGTGGGCAAAAAACATCAACCGCACCACATGTGGTTGACTAGGCCCGCACCCGAGGTGGACTGAGGTCGATGATGACCCGTCGCTGAGAACGTTGAACCGGGGTGCGGCATACGAAACGAACGGATGGGTAGCTCTATGAGTCTTGTCGGAAAGATGCGCGGCGCGCTCGGTCGCCGGCTCGCGGTTTCGGCCGCGGTCGCAGCACTGCTGCCGGGTGTGATCGGAGTCGTCGGCGAGACCGCGACTGCCAACGCATTCTCGCGTCCGGGCCTGCCCGTGGAGTACCTCGATGTGCCGTCGGCAGGCATGGGCCACAACATCCGGATTCAGTTCCAGAGCGGCGGCGCCAACTCCCCGGCGGTCTACCTGCTCGACGGTCTGCGCGCCCAGGACGACTTCAACGGCTGGGACATCAACACCCCCGCGTTCGAGTGGTACTACGGCTCGGGCCTGTCGGTGATCATGCCGGTCGGTGGCCAGTCCAGCTTCTACTCCGACTGGTACAAGCCGGCCTGCGGCAAGACCGGTTGCCAGACCTACAAGTGGGAGACCTTCCTGACCCAGGAACTGCCCGCTTGGCTGGCCTCCAACCGTCAGGTGAAGTCCACCGGCAGTGCGGCGGTCGGTCTGTCGATGGCCGGTTCGGCCGCGCTGACCCTGGCGATCTGGCATCCCCAGCAGTTCCCCTACGCAGCATCGCTGTCGGGCTTCCTGAACCTGTCCGAGGGCTGGTGGCCGTTCCTGGTCAACATCTCCATGGGTGACGCCGGCGGCTTCAAGGCCGACGATATGTGGGGCTCGACGGGTAGCGCGGGCAACGCGTGGAAGCGCAACGATCCGATGGTCAACATGCAGCAACTGGTCTCCAACAACACGCGCGTCTGGATCTACTGCGGTGACGGCACCCCGTCGGACCTCGACGCGGGCACCAGCCAGGGCAACCTGTTCAACGCGAAGTTCCTCGAGACCTTCACGCTGCGCACCAACAAGACGTTCAAGGACAACTACATCGCCGCCGGCGGCACCAACGGGGTGTTCAACTTCCCCGCCAACGGCACGCACAGCTGGAACTACTGGGGCGAGCAGCTGCAGCAGATGAAGCCCGACATCCAGCGCGTGCTGGGTGCGGTTCCGGGTGAACCGACGGCGCCGACCGCCTCCACCCAGAACGCGGCTGCCTCGAGCACTCACGGCGGCTAGGGCCTCGACGGCGGTCAACGCCGATAGCGCCTGAACACGACGGCGGTGACCCACCCGGTCACCGCCGTCGTGCATGTCCGGGCGGTGGGCAGCGCCTATGTGATTCACTACGAGACGGGCAGAAGCCGGGGGTAGCCGGGAAACAACTACGAGGGGATCCACGGTGAACTCAGCTGTGATCGGAGTAGGCGCGAAGCTGCTGTCGGCGACGATCCGAATGCTCAGCGCGTTGGTGCTCCTGTGCGCGACGTGGGGCGTTGCCACGGTGGCGTCGGGCTCGACGGCGGGTCAGGCTCGCGCTGCTGGTGTGGAGTATCTGCAGGTTCCTTCCGCGGCGATGGGCCGTGACATTCCGGTGGCGTTCATGGGTGGCGGTCCGCACGCGGTGTACCTGCTGGATGCGTTCAACGCCGGTCCTGATGTAAGCAACTGGGTGACCGCGGGCAACGCGATGGGCGCCCTGGGCGGCAAGGGTGTGTCGGTGGTGGCTCCGGCCGGCGGCGCGTTCAGCCTCTACACCGACTGGGAGCAGGACGGCTCCAAGCAGTGGGAGACGTTCCTGGCCAACGAGCTGCCGGACTGGCTGGCGGCCAACAAGGGCATCGCGCCGGGTGGGCACGCGGTCGTCGGGGCGTCTCAGGGCGGCACCGCGGCGCTGGCGCTGGCAGCGTTTCATCCCAACCGATTCCGCTACGCCGGCTCGATGTCGGGCTTTCTGTATCCGTCGAACACCTTCCTCAACGGCGCCCTGCACGCCGGCATGATGCAGTTCGGCGGGGTGGACACCAACCTGATGTGGGGGCCCGCACAGCAGGGCCGGTGGAAGTGGCATGACCCCTACGTGCACGCCCAGTTGTTGGTCGACAACAACATTCGGTTGTGGATCTTCTCGCCGCAGACGGTGACGTGCAGCGACCCGGCGGCGATGATCGGTTACTGCGATCAGGCCCAGGGCACCAACCGGGACTTCTTTGCGCAGTACCGCGGCATCGGCGGCTCCAACGCGCACTTCGACTTCCCCACCGGCGGGCAACACGACTGGGGCAACTGGGCCGCACAACTCGGTGCGATGTCCGGAGACGTCACCACCGCGATCCGCTGAACTGTCATCCAGCACACACCGACGAATCTTTGACGTGCGTCGAGCACTCGTGGACAGCCGGTACGTTGGAGATGTGCAACAGCCGGTCTTCAGTGCTGCGGGACGCCCCGAGCGGGCCGCCTTCGATCCCCGAGCAACCGCCACGCTGGTCCCGTCTGTACTGGTAACAGCCACCGTGGCCATCCTGCTCAGTGGTTGTTCCTCCGGCGATGACGTCGCCACCAGCACCACCGCGCCCCCCGGCGCACAGACCGCGACCCGCGCCCCGGAACCCGGGGAGTCGATGTCGGCACCGGCCTCCAGCAACGTCGTCGTCACCCCGCATCAGCACGGCTACCTCGATGCGCTGGCCGCGGCCGGCGTCCACCGCTCCAGTGACCTGCGGGCGCTGTCGATCGGGTCTTACGTCTGTCAGGCGCGCGCCGCCGGCCAGACCGATCAGGCTGTGTGGGACTTCGTGATGCCGCTGGTCCGCAGCGATATCCACGACTCCGCAGAGCAGAGTTCATCCCACGATCCAGCGGCCCGATCCCTTGACGACGTCACGGCCGAGTACATTCGCATCGCTACCGACCGACTCTGCTAGCAGGAGAAGATGGCCCGCAAGTCCCGCTCCCGCCGGAAGCGTCACCGCATACTCGGCTTGATCGCCGCCGCCGCCGTGGCCGTCATGGTCGCCCTCGTCGTCGCGATCGTGGTGATCTACATCCGCCGCCCGCAGGGCCCACCCACCGCGGTGCCCCCGTCGGCGGTGCCCCCGACCAGCACTGCGCCCGGCCAGACCAAGCCGCGCCCGGCGTTCCAGGACGCCAGCTGCCCCGATGTGCTGATGCTCGTCATCCCCGGCACGTGGGAGTCCTCGCCGACCGACGATCCGCTGAACCCGGTCCAGTTCCCGCGCTCGCTGCTGGGCAACGTCACCCGGCCGATCGTGCAGCAGTTCGGCGCCGACCGGGTGCAGGTGTACACCGTGCCCTACACGGCGCAGTTCCATAACCCGTTCTCGGCCGACGGACAGATGTCGTACAACGAGAGCCGCGCCGAGGGCACCCGCAATGCGGTCAAAGAGCTGACCGACGTGAATCAGCGCTGTCCGCTGACCAGTTATGTGCTGCTGGGCTTTTCGCAGGGCGCGGTCATCGCCGGGGACCTGGCCAGCGACATCGGTAACGGCCGGGGGCCGGTCGACCAGGATCTGGTGCTGGGAGTGACGCTCATCGCCGACGGCCGCCGCCAGGAGGGGGTGGGCCAGGACGTCGGCCCCAACCCGCCCGGCCAGGGTGCAGAGGTCACGTTGCACGAATTGCCGACGCTGTCGGCGCTGGGCTTGACCATGACCGGTCCGCGGCCGGGCGGATTCGGTCTGCTCAACGACCGGACCAACCAGATCTGCGGGGCCGGCGACCTGATCTGCGCGGCGCCGCAGGAGGCGTTCAACATCGCCAATCTGCCGGCCACGCTGAGCACCCTGGCCGGCAGCACCGCGGGGCCCGTGCATGCGATGTACGGCACGCAGCAGTTCTGGAGCCTGAACGGTCAGTCCGCCACCGACTGGGCACTGGACTGGGCGCACAACCTCCTCGATGCGGCGCCGCACCCGGCACACAGCTGAGAATCCTCGGACGGCTCGCCAGTTTTCTAGGTCACAAGTGGATTAAAGGGATTTGGCCACGGCCCTACCGGCCCGTAACATTAAGAGCAAAATAAGAGCCGTTCCGACTGCGCTGCACCGCTCGTGGCCCGTCCGTCTGTACGATCTGTGGGGTTTGAGGTAAGGCGGAAAACGAGCGGGGGGTCGGGTCCGCGACTCAGATCGGCCCGCATACAGCTGGCCCGCAGCGCCTCGACAGGAGAGATTTGCATGCCGTTCCATAACCCATTCATCAAGGACGGGCGAATCACCTTCCCCAAGAACGGCAGCATCGTCAAGCACGTCGAGCGCTGGGCCAAGGTGCGCGGCGACAAGGTCGCCTACCGCTTTCTCGACTTCTCCGTCGAACGCGACGGCGTCGCCCGCGATCTGAACTGGGCCGAGTTCAGCGCCCGCAACCGGGCCGTCGGCGCGCGGTTGCAGCAGGTCACCCAGCCCGGTGATCGCGTTGCGATCCTGTGCCCGCAGAACCTCGAATATCTGGTCGCGTTCTTCGGCTCCCTGTACGCGGGCCGCATCGCGGTGCCGCTGTTCGACCCGTCCGAGCCCGGCCACGTCGGCCGTCTGCACGCGGTGCTCGACGACTGCCATCCGGCGGCCATCCTGACCACCACCGAGGCCGCCGAGGGCGTCCGCAAATTCTTCCGCAACCGGCCCGCCAAGGAACGTCCGCGCGTCATCGCCGTTGATGCTGTGCCTGCGGAGGTTGCTGCCACCTGGGAGCCCGTCGACGTCGACGAGCAGACCATCGCGTACCTGCAGTACACCTCGGGCTCCACCCGGATCCCCACCGGTGTGCAGATCACCCACCTGAACCTGGCGACCAACGTCGTGCAGACCGTCGAGGCGCTGGAAGGCGAGGAGGGTGACCGCGGCGTCACGTGGCTGCCGTTCTTCCACGACATGGGGCTGATCACGGTGCTAATCGCGCCCATGATCGGGCACTACGTCACCTTCATGACCCCCGCCGCGTTCGTCCGCCGCCCCGGCCGCTGGATCCGCGAACTGGCCCGCAAGCCCGGGGACACCGGTGGCACCATCTCGCCGGCCCCGAACTTCGCCTTCGACCACGCCGCCGCGCGCGGCCTGCCCCGGGACGGCGAGGAGCCGTTGGACATGTCCAACGTCAAAGCCGTCCTCAACGGCAGCGAGCCGATCTCGGCGGCCACCGTGCGCCGGTTCAACGAGGCTTTCGGCCCCTACGGCTTCCCGGCCAAAGCCATCAAGCCGTCCTACGGGTTGGCCGAAGCCACGCTGTTCGTGTCGACCACGCCATCGGCCGAGGAACCCCGGATCATCTCGGTGGACCGCGACGAACTGAACGCCGGTCGCTTCGTTGTCGTCCCCGACGACTCGCCCAAGGCCGTGGCGCAGGCCGGGGCGGGCAAGGTCGGTGTCGCCGAATGGGCCGCCATCGTCGACGCCGAGACCGCGACCGAGCTGCCCGACGGGCAGATCGGTGAGATCTGGATCAGCGGCCAGAACATGGGCACCGGTTACTGGGGTAAGCCCGAGGAATCTGCCGAGGTTTTCCAGAACATCCTCAAGTCACGGACCGAACCGTCGCATGCCGAAGGTGCCGCCGACGACGCCACCTGGGTGCGCACCGGCGACTTCGGTGCGTACTACGACGGCGAGCTGTTCATCACCGGCCGGGTCAAGGACCTGGTGATCGTCGACGGCCGCAACCACTACCCGCAGGATCTCGAGTACTCGGCCCAGGAGGCCAGCAAGGCACTGCGCACCGGCTACGTCGCCGCGTTCTCGGTGCCGGCCAACCAGCTGCCCGACGAGGTCTTCGAGGATGCGCACTCCGGACTCAAGCGCGACCGCGACGACACCTCCGAGCAGCTGGTGATCGTCGCCGAGCGGGCCCCGGGTTCGCACAAGCTGGAGGTCGGCCCGATCACCGACGACATCCGCGCGGCGATCGCGGTGCGCCACGGCGTCACCGTGCGCGACGTGCTGCTGACCCCGGCGGGAGCGATTCCGCGTACCTCCAGCGGCAAGATCGGCCGCCGCGCCTGCCGGTCGGCCTATCTCGACGGCACCCTGCGGTCGGGCAAGGTGGCCAACGCGTTCCCCGACGCCCTG
>DASUGW010000231.1:0-5468 GCA_036273805.1 Mycobacterium sp. | reverse complement strand
CGTCGGGTGCCGCGCGATCCGGACGGACGTGCGATCCCACCGGAGTATCGACGTGAGCCCCGTGAGCCTCGTGAACCCCGCGAGCCGTGGGCGCCGGAACCGTGGGCGCCGCGTGATCGCCGCCTCGACTCCGAGGGCAGGCCAACACGTCATCGCCAGCACGACGTGTACGACCCGCTTGAGGGTCATCGGTCGGAGTACCGCAACGCCTACGAGCCGGTGGATTCCTACGAGACGCCCGCGCCACGGCGTAAGCCCGAGTCCACCCACCTGCCGTCCTCGAACGTGCGCTACCGGCGCGTCGAGGACGACGACGATACATACGGCCGCTGAAAGAGACTGGCGACCAGCGTCAGCGGCGAGCCGGGCGGATCTCGCGGGGCAGCGCGAACACCAGGGTTTCGTTGGCGGTGGTCACCGATTGCACGGTGCCGTAGCCGTATTCAGCCAACCGCTCGAGCACGCCGCGTACCAGCACCTCCGGGACCGACGCCCCTGAGGTAACACCGATGGTCGTGACGCCCTCGAACCAGGCCGGGTCGATGTCCTCGGCGTAGTCGACCAGATAGGCAGCGTCGGATCCGGCGCCCAGTGCCACTTCGACAAGGCGAACCGAGTTCGACGAGTTCCGCGACCCGACGACGATGACCAGTTCGCACTCCGGCGCCATCGCTTTGACGGCCACCTGACGGTTCTGGGTGGCGTAGCAGATGTCGTCGCTGGGCGGATCCTGCAGGCTCGGGAAGCGTTCCCGCAGCCGCTGCACGGTTTCCATGGTCTCGTCGACACTCAGCGTGGTCTGCGACAGCCAGATGACCTTGTTCTCATCCCGGACGGAGACGTTGTCGACAGCATCCGGCCCGTCGACCAGCTGGACGTGATCGGGGGCCTCGCCGGCGGTGCCGACAACCTCCTCGTGCCCCTCGTGCCCGATCAGCAGGATGTCGTAGTCGTCGCGGGCGAAGCGCTTGGCCTCGTTGTGCACCTTGGTAACCAGCGGGCAGGTGGCGTCGATGACCTTCAGGTCCCGCTGTGCCGCGGACTCGTGCACCGTCGGCGCCACGCCGTGGGCCGAGAACACCACGATGGCCCCTTCGGGCACCTCATCGGTCTCGTCAACGAAGACCGCGCCGGCCTTGGCCAGGGTTTCCACCACGTGACGGTTGTGCACGATCTCGTGCCGGACGTACACCGGTGCGCCGTGTTTCTCCAGCGCACGCTCAACGGTTTCGACGGCACGGTCCACACCGGCGCAGTACCCTCGCGGTTCCGCGAGCAGGACCCGCTTACCGTCGGCGGCGCTGGCACCGAGGACACCTGAGGCACCGGTGGCACCCGGAATGCCCATGTTGATGGTCTGCGGCATGGTTTCCAGCGTACTTTCCGCGCACAGCGCGGGGCCACTCCGCGCATCGGAAGTAGTGTGGCAGCCATGTCGAATGCACCGTATGGGGTCCGGCTGCTGGTGGGGGTGGCCGCAACGGCCGTCGAAGAGACCCTCAAGCTGCCGCAGACCATCCTGACCTACCCGATGACGGTTGCCAGCCAGGTCGCCCATCTGGTGATGAAGGTGCAACAGGACGTGGCAACCCTGGTGATCAAGGGCGACGCGGCGCTGGAGAGCCTGTTCCCGCCGCGGGACGAGCAACCCGAATGGGCCACCTTCGACGAGGATGAGGACGCCGCCGACCCGGTCGGCGTCGACGGCGCCGAAGTCGACGACGACGCCCCCACCTCGACCCGGCTGACCGAGGGGCGGTTCGCGCTGTACTCGATGCCCGACAGCGCCGACGCCGACGCCGGCGCTGCGACCGACGATCGGGCCACACCAGGCGACGGGGTGACGCCGCCGGCAATCGCCGATGAAATCGACTATTCGACGTTGACTCTGGCTCAGCTGCGGGCGCGTCTGCAGTCGCTCGCGGTGGGCGAGCTCGAGGAGCTGCTCGCCTACGAGGAGGCCACCAAGTCGCGTGCGCCGTTCCAGACCCTGCTGGCCAACAGGATCACCCGCGCTCTGGCCAAGTGACCCTGGGCAAGTGAGCGGCCTGTGACGAGTTCGCCGGACACCGCGGCGCAGGAGCAGCCCGGCCAGTCGCCGGCCAACCCGTTCCCGGTGCGTGCCGTCGCGATCCGGGTGGCGGGCTGGATCGACAAGCTCGGCACCATCTGGGTCGAGGGACAGATCGCCCAGATGAACGTCCGGCCCGGCGCGTCGACCGTGTTCATGGTGCTGCGCGATCCCGCCGCCGACATGTCACTGTCCATCAGCTGTCCGCGGGATTTGGTGGCGAGCGCTCCGGTGAAGCTGACCGAAGGCACTCAGGTGGTCGTCCGCGCGAAGCCCAGCTTCTACACCGCGCGTGGCTCATTCTCGTTGCGGGTCAGCGAGATTCGTGCCGTCGGCGTGGGTGAGCTGCTGGCCCGCATCGACCGGCTGCGCCGGCTGTTGGAGGCCGAGGGGCTGTTCGATCCGCGGCGCAAACGGCCGGTTCCGTTTCTGCCCGGCACCATCGGCCTGATCACCGGCCGGGCCAGCGCCGCCGAACACGATGTGACAACCGTCGCCGCCGGGCGCTGGCCCGCGGTGCGGTTCGCGGTCCGCAACACCGCCGTGCAGGGGCCCACCGCGGTGGCACAAATCGTCGATGCCCTTGTGCAACTGGACCGTGACCCCGAGGTCGACGTCATCGTGATCGCCCGCGGCGGCGGCAGCGTGGAGGACCTGCTGCCGTTCTCCGACGAGACGCTGTGCCGGGCCATCGCGGCGTGCACCACGCCGATCGTCAGCGCCGTGGGCCACGAGCCCGACAACCCGCTGTGCGACCTGGTCGCCGATCTGCGGGCAGCCACCCCCACCGATGCGGCCAAGCGCATCGTCCCCGACGCCGCCGCCGAACAGGCCCGCGTGGACGAACTGCGCCGTCGTGCCGCGGGTGCGTTGCGCAACTGGGTGGCCCGCGAGGAACGCCACCTGGTGCAACTGCGCAGCCGGCCGGTGCTCGCCGACCCGCTGCGGGGGTTGACCGCACGCGGTGAGGAGATCAATCGGGCGCGGGCGGCGGCGCGCCGCGACATCGGCCGGCGACTGGACGCCGAAGCCGACCGGGTCACCCATCTGGCAGCACGGCTGAGCACGCTGGGCCCGGCGGCGACCCTGGCCCGTGGGTACGCGGTGGTGCAGACCGCCGACGGCACCGTGCTGCGGTCGGTGGACGGCGCACCGGAGGGGGCCCGACTGCGCATCAGAGTGGCCGACGGTGCGCTGCATGCAGTCAGCCTTGGACCAGACGCGCGGGATACGCCAGACCCACGGGACGAGAGGGACTAGCAGAATGACCGATGAGACGAAGCCCGTTAGCGAACTCGGATACGAGGAATCCCGCGACGAGCTGACGGCGGTCGTGCATGCCCTTGAGCAGGGCGGCCTCGACCTGGATGCGTCGCTGAAACTATGGGAAAGGGGCGAAGCGCTGGCCAGACGGTGCGAGGAGCACTTAGCTGGCGCGCGTAAGCGGGTCGAACAAGCGCTGACGGACAGCGAGGACGCGAAGGGTGCCCCGGAGTCCTGAAACCGGGCGTCACCACAGTAACTGGAACACGTTTCATTTTTTGCGTAGGCTGGCCGGCTATGGGTGACGCATCGCAAACGACGGAACTCGGCCGGGTCCTGGTCACTGGTGGTTCAGGCTTCGTCGGGGCCAACCTGGTGACGGAGCTGCTCAACCGCGGTCACCAGGTCCGATCCTTCGACCGGGTGCCCTCGAAGATGGGCGATCACGCCGGTCTCGAGACGATCGTCGGCGACATCACCAACACCGACGACGTCGCAGCGGCCGTCGGAACCGGCGACGAGGCCGTGGACACGATCATCCACACCGCCGCGCTCATCGAATTGATGGGCGGCGCGTCGGCCACCGAGGAGTACCGCCGGCGCAGTTTCGGCGTCAACGTCGAGGGCACCAAGAATCTGGTGCGCGCCGGGCAGCAGGCCGGGGTCAAGCGGTTCGTCTACACCGCCTCCAACAGTGTCGTCATGGGCGGCCAGCGCATCTCCAACGGTGACGAAACACTCCCCTACACCAACCGATTTAACGACCTGTACACCGAAACCAAGGTCGCCGCAGAGCAGTTCGTGCTGAGCCAGAACGGCGAACACGGCATGCTGACGTGCTCAATCCGTCCGAGCGGCATCTGGGGCCGCGGCGACCAGACGATGTTCCGCAAGGTGTTCGAGAACGTTATTGCCGGCAACGTCAAGGTGCTCGTCGGTCACAAGGATGTCAAGCTCGATAACTCCTACGTGCACAACCTGATTCACGGATTTATCCTGGCCGGGCAGCATCTGGTGCCCGGTGGCACGGCGCCGGGCCAGGCGTACTTCATCAACGACGCCGAGCCGGTCAACATGTTCGAGTTCTCCCGGCCCGTGGTTGAGGCATGCGGGCGCCCATGGCCGAAGTTCTGGGTGCCGGGCGCCCTCGTACACAAGGCAGTTACCGTATGGCAGCGGCTGCACTTCAAGTTCGGCCTGATGGCCCCGCCGCTGGAACCCACTGCGGTGGAACGGCTTTACCTCGACAACTACTTCTCCACCGCAAAGGCCAAGAGGGACCTCGGCTACGAGCCGCTGTTCACCACCGCGCAGGCGATGGACGAGTGCCTGCCCTACTACGTGGAGCTGTTCCAAACCATGGCGCGCGCCTGAGACCCGCCTCCTAACCACTTAGCGGGTTGGCCCCGGCAACGCTCGCGTAGGCACATCCGGAGTTCCCAACCGGCCGGCCAACCACGGCAGTGCGGCTTCGAAGGCCTTTCCCGCAGAGACAAAGTCGTGCGATCCGCCGTAGCCGACCACGGAGCACTCGACATTGTGTCCGCTAAGCAGGAGGCACAACTTGCGCGCATTGGCGGCGTGCTCCTCGGAGTAGGTGTCCCACTCCTCAACCGCTCCTGGGGGCAGATGCCCGCCGACAACATGGTGCTCGGTCGGGATCTCGTCGGAGACGCCAAGCCACGCCGCCATGTTGTCGTAACGGCCGTGTCGTTCGATAACTGTCCTGGGATCGAACGCCGCCCAGGCATTTTCATCCCCGCCGAACAACCGCGCGAAGGTCTGCCGCTTGGTGCCGACATTGGGACCGAGTTGGCCGTCGAGGGCCACGAAGGCGCCGAACATGTCCGGATGCATTACCGCCGTCATGAGCGCACAGGTGCCGCCCGACGACCATCCCACCAAACCCCAACGCGCAGGATCAGGACTGACACCGAACCGCGAAATCACAAAGGGCACGACGTCTTTCACCAGGTGATCGGCGGCATTTCCACGCGGCCCGTTGACACATTCGGTGTCGTTACTCAGGCTCCCTGTGGTGTCGGGGAATACAAAGACGGGTGCGTTACCCCGGTGTGTTGCCGCGAATCGGTCGAGCATCCTCACCGCATCCGCGGCGACTGGCCAATCGGAC
>DASUGW010000230.1:0-17319 GCA_036273805.1 Mycobacterium sp. | reverse complement strand
GACCTTGTTCACCGCAACAGCACCGTCGAGTCCCGCGTTCGCCGCGATCCAGAACAGCGGAGCGGTCAGCGCCGACGCGAACGCCTCGACACCGATCGCCTCGTCACCCGACAGCGACGCCTTGAGGTCGTCGAGCGCCTTGCGGGCCTGCACCAGCGCGGAGCCGCCGCCGGCCACAATGCCCTCCTCGACCGCGGCCTTTGCGGCGTGCACGGCGTCCTCGACGTTTTCCTTGCGCTTCTTGAGCGCGGTCTCCGTCGCCGCACCGACCTTGATGACCGCAACGCCGCCGGCCAGCTTGGCCAGCCGCTCCTGCAGCTTCTCGCGGTCCCAGTCGGAGTCGGTGGTCTCGATCTCGGCCTTGAGCTGGTTCACGCGACCGACCACGGCGTCCTTGGTGCCGCCGCCGTCGACGATCACGGTGTCGTCCTTGCTGACCACCACGCGACGGGCCGTGCCCAGCACGTCGAGGCCGGCCTCGCGCAACACCAGACCGACGTCCGGGTTGACCACCTGTGCGCCGGTGACGACCGCCAGGTCCTCAAGGAACGCCTTGCGGCGGTCGCCGAAGAACGGAGCCTTGACCGCCACGGCCTTCAGCGTCTTGCGCAGGGCGTTGACCACCAGGGTCGACAGCGCCTCACCCTCGACGTCCTCGGCCACGATCAGCAGCGGCTTGCCGGACTCGGCGACCTTCTCCAGCAGCGGAAGCAGGTCGGGCAGCGAGCTGATCTTGTCGCGGTGCAGCAGCACCAGCGCGTCCTCCAGGACGGCTTCCTGCGTGTCGAAATCGGTGACGAAGTAGGCCGACAGGAAGCCTTTGTCGAAGCCGACGCCGTCGGTGATCTCCAGCTCGGTGTTCAGCGTCGAGGACTCTTCGACGGTCACGACGCCGTCGGCGCCGACCTTCGTCATGGCCTCGCCGACCATCTCGCCGATCTCCTCGTCGCGCGAGGACACCGTCGCGACCTGGGCGATAGCGGTCTTGCCGTCGACCTGAGTGGCCGAGGCCAGCAGGGCCTCCGACACGGCGTCAGCGGCCTTGCCGATTCCGGAGCCCAGCGCGATCGGGTTGGCACCGGCGGCCACGTTGCGCAGGCCGGCCTTCACGATGGCCTGTGCCAGCACCGTCGCGGTGGTGGTGCCGTCGCCGGCGACGTCGTTGGTCTTGGTGGCAACCGACTTCACCAGCTGCGCGCCGAGGTTCTCGAACGGATCCTCGAGGTCGATCTCGCGGGCGATGGTCACGCCGTCGTTGGTGACCGTCGGGCCGCCGAACGCCTTGGCGAGCACGACATAGCGGCCACGCGGGCCCAACGTGATCTTGACCGCGTCGGCGAGCTTGTCGACGCCGGCCTCCATGGCACGGCGCGCGGTCTCGTTGAACTCAATCTGCTTGCTCATAGATGTCTTTCCCTAGAAACGGGTATGACGCGCACCGCCCCGGACACCACCCGCACGAATGCGGGGACGTCCGGGGCGGAACACGATCGCTTACTTGCCGACGACAGCCAGCACGTCGCGAGCCGACAGGATCAGGTACTCCTCGCCGTTGTACTTGATCTCGGTGCCGCCGTACTTGCTGTAGATGACGACGTCGCCCTCCGACACGTCCAGGGGAATCCGCTTCTCGCCATCCTCATCCCAGCGGCCGGGGCCAACTGCGACGACGGTGCCTTCCTGCGGCTTCTCCTTGGCGGTGTCGGGGATGACCAGACCGGAAGCGGTCGTGGTCTCGGCCTCGTTGGCCTGAACGAGGATCTTGTCCTCGAGTGGCTTGATGTTCACGCTCGCCACGATGGAGCCCCTTCACTTCGTTATTAGGTAGGTGTGTAGTTCTGGCAGCCGGCCATGCCTCGCGCCGTCGTCGCGGGTGCCGACACGGGGTGGTTCGCCTGCCGCCTAGCACTCTATACAGGAGAGTGCTAGCGCTCAAGGAGTGGGCTCTGCCTGTTTGTCGAACTCGCTGCCAGCGAAACCCGTGGCAGCCTCGTGCCCGCGGCGTCCGGTGCTACGTTGGCGCGGTATCGGCTGATCACGGAGGTCTGCGTGAGTCGGATGGGCACGGTGGACTGGGAGGCGCTGCGAGCTGCGGCGGTGGCGGCCTCGGCACATTCCTTTTCGCCCTACTCGAAGTTCCCCGTCGGAGTGGCCGGCATCGCCGACGACGGCCGGCTGGTGTCGGGCGCAAACGTCGAAAGTGCCTCCTACGGGCTCACCCTGTGCGCCGAGTGCTCGATGATCTCGGCCCTGCACGCCAGCGGCGGCGGGCAGCTCGTCGCTGTGTACTGCGTCGACGGCAAAGGCGACCCGCTGATGCCGTGCGGTCGCTGCCGCCAGCTGCTCTACGAACACGGTGTGGCCGATCTGCAAATCATGACGCCGCAGGGCGTGCAGACGATCGAGCAGATCCTGCCGCAGCCGTTCGGGCGCCACGACCTGGCCAAACGCAACACCAACCGCGCCGATTGACCTGCTGGCCTTCATCTAAAGCGCGAGGAGTTCGGCCACGGCCGCGCGCAGCGTGTCCAACCGCCGGCCCGCCACCTCGCGCGCACCGGCGACCGAGCCACTCACCGGCACCACCACCTGCAGATAGCACTTGAGCTTGGGTTCGGTGCCGCTGGGCCGCACCACGACGCGGGCCTCCGGCAGGGTGAACCGCAGGCCGTCGGTGGGCGGCAGGCCGTCGCCACCCTGCTCCAGATCGTCCATCCGCAGCACGTCGAGACCCCCGATCGTTGCCGGCGGATCGGCACGCAACCGCGCCATCGCGGCGGCAATCAGCGACAGGTCGCTGACCCGCACCGCCAGCTGGCCCGTCGCGTACACACCGAATCGGTGGGCCAGGTCGTCGAGCACGTCCTGCAGGCCCCGGCCGTCGGCGCGCAGCGCCGCGGCAAGTTCCATTGCCAGCAGCGCGGTGGTGATGCCGTCCTTGTCCTTCACGGCGTCCGGGTCCACGCAGTAGCCCAGCGCCTCCTCGTACCCGAACCGCAGCCCCGGCACCCTTGCGATCCATTTGAATCCGGTGAGGGTGGTGGCATAGCCCAGCCCGGCGTCGGCGGCGATGCGCTGCAGCAGCGTGCCCGACACGATCGACTCTGCGTAGACCCCGTCAATGGGTTGTCCGGAGCGGCGGGCCCGCTCGACGATCCACCAGCCCAGCAGTGCACCCAGTTCGTCGCCGGTCAGCATGCGGTAGTCGCCCTCGTGGCGGATGCCGACGGCACAGCGGTCGGCATCGGGGTCATTCGCAATGACGACGTCGGCCCCCCGTCCGCGGGCTTCGGCCAACGCGAGGTCCATGGCGCCAGGTTCCTCGGGATTGGGGAAGCCGACGGTGGGAAACCGGGCGTCCGGGGCGAACTGGGCGGCGACGGCGACCGGAGCCGGGAAGCCGGCCTGCGCGACGGCGCGCATGAACATCTCTCCGCCGACGCCGTGCAGGGCGGTGTACACCGCGGCCACCTCGCGGGCACCCGGACCGAGTAGCGAAACCGCCCGGGCCACATAGGAATCCACTAACGCCGTGTCGAGCACCCGATAGGTGTCAGATTGCCGGACCGACGAGAGCGGGCCGACGGCGGCGATACATGCCGAAATCTCGGCGTCGGCCGGAGCGACGATCTGGGCGCCGTCGGCGAGATACACCTTGTAGCCGTTGTCCTCCGGTGGATTGTGCGAGGCCGTCACCATGACCCCGGCGTCGCACTGCAAGTGCCGGATCGCGAACGCCAGCACCGGTGTGGGCAGCGCCGCCGGCAGCACCATCGCGGCGATACCGACACCCGCCATGATGCGGGCGGTGTCGTGGGCGAACACCTCGGAGTTGCGCCGCGCGTCGTAGCCCACCACCACCGAGGCGCCGCCACGCGCCCGCAGATACGCGGCCAGACCAGCCGCGGCCCGAGACACCACCGCGCGATTCATCCGGTTGCTGCCGGGGCCCAACCGTCCACGCAGACCGGCGGTGCCGAATTGCAGTGTGCCGTCGAACGCATCGACAAGTTCAGCGACCGCCTCACTGTCGCCCGCCTCCGCCCGCGCGAGCAACGCGCGAAGTTCCCCGGCGGTCTGGGGATCCGGATCCTCGGCAAGCCATGCCCGCGCGGTGTCGCGCAGCCGCGGTGTCAGCGACTGCCGGGACACGCCTAGTAACCGCCCGCGACCGCAGCGCTGCCGGTCACGATCGCCACCGAAGCGGATGCACCGATCCGGTCCGCGCCGGCGGCCAGCATCGTCTCGGCGTCCTGGCGGGTCCGCACGGCACCGGAGGCCTTGACTCCGAGCTTGTCCCCCACGGCCTTTCGCATCAGGGCGATATCGGCGACCGTCGCGCCGCCGCCGCCGAACCCGGTCGAGGTCTTGACGTAGGCGACACCGGACCGCAGCGCGATCAGACAGGCGATGGCCTTCTGCTCGTCGTCGAGCAGGCTGGTCTCCAGGATCACTTTCACCGGCGCCGGCGCGGACGCCGCCACCACCGCGCGCATGTCCTCGTACACGTCGGAGAGCAACCCGGACAACAGCGCGCCGATGTCGATCACCATGTCGACCTCGTCGGCGCCCTGGGACACCGCGATGCGCGCTTCTTCGGCTTTGGCCTGCGACGCCATCGCCCCCAGCGGGAAACCAACCACGGTGCACACCATGACGGGGCTAGCTGCGAGCAGTTTCGCGGCCGTCGGTACCCAGCGGGTGTTCACGCAGACCGAGGCGAAGCCATGCGCGGCGGCCTCGTCGCAGAGGGTGGCGATGGCCGCCGCGGTGGCGTCCGCCTTCAGCAGCGTGTGGTCGATGCGGCCGGCGAGCTGCTCGGCGGTGCGCAGTACCGGGGGCACCGCCACTACATCGGGTGCCGGGCCCAGCGCCGCGGTCACCGCGGCCTGCGCGCGAGTCAGCAGATCGGTGTCGTCACTCACCTGATGCCCTTCTGTCCGGTCTCGAGGTAGTTGAACAGTGCCGCCCCCGCGTCGGCCCCGAATTTCTGCAGCTGTTCGGCTGTGGCGGTGATTTGGTCGCCGTGTAGCCGGTCCAGCAGCGTGCAACAGATCATTGCGAATTTCGGGAAACCCCAATGGTTAAGGTAGCCCGCCAGCATCGCGCCCTCCATCTCGATGTTGCGCACGCCGTTGGCGTCGAGCCATTGCAGCCAGGCCATCTTGGTTTCCGGGGTTTCAAAGCTCAGCGCACCGTCGAGCCGGAACTGCTCAAGGAAGAACTCGTTGCCCGCGACGGTCTTGCCTACCGCCAGCGGGAAATCGGCACCCTCATTGGCGGCGACGATCGCGTCGCGGACCCCGTCCGGGAATCGGCCGTCGAACCAGTACTCGCCGTCGCCGCCCCTGAGCAATCGGTAGGGCTTGAGGTCGGCCATCAGGCCCTCCGAGGACACCACCACCGCCCCGGCGGGTAGTCCGACGCCCCCGCTGGTACCGACGCGGCACCAGAACATCTCGTCGAGCGCGTCGAGGTCACCGCGTTTGAGGAAGAAGACCAGGCGCATGAGCTCCTGCAGGGCGATCGATGCACTGGGCATGCCCATGCCGTGCGACACGAACAGCACGCCGGCGGTGTAGCGCGTTACGAACCGGTCTTCCTTGTCGAAGGTGATGATCGGCGTCCGGCCGTTGCGCATGCTCCAGTGCTCGGCGAAATCCTTGATCCGCCCGCCGGATCCGGCCAGCACCACGGCCTTCACGTCACTCAGCGCCGCCAGTATCGGATCCGTGGACGCCACACCGAGGTGGTAGTAGACGTCGTCGTGACTGCCGTCGAGAACACCGTCGAGGAACGCGTGGTTGATGTTCTCGGTTTTCACTCAGCCTGCCCGGGCACTGGATACGACGCGGTCAGACGCCGCCCGCGGGGACGCATTAGGCGACCTGACCCCGGATCACCGGCAGGCCCGGATCGCTGGCCACTTCCAGCGGAGAGGGCGAGGCGCCCTCGGCGATGAGATGCGCGGCGAACGACGCGATCATCGCGCCGTTGTCCGTACACAACCGAGGTCGCGGTACACGCAGCGTCAAACCGGCTGCTGCACAACGCTCTTCGGCCAGCTCGCGCAGCCGGGAGTTGGCGGCCACCCCGCCCGCGATGAGCAGCGTCGACACGCCCAGGTCGGTGGCGGCCCGGACCGCCTTACGCGTCAGCACGTCGGCGACGGACTCCTGGAACCCCGCGGCGACGTCGGCGGGGTTGTAATGCGCCCCTGACTTTTCCAGGTAGCGGGCCACCGCGGTTTTCAGACCGGAGAAGCTGAACGTGTACGGGTCGTCACGCGGTCCGGTCATGCCGCGCGGGAACACGATCGCATCGCGGTCGCCGGTGCGCGCCAACTCGTCGAGCACCCGGCCGCCGGGATAACCCAGCCCCAGCAGGCGGGCGACCTTGTCGTACGCCTCACCGGCGGCGTCGTCGACGGTGCTGCCGAGTTCGACGATCGGCTGCCCGAGCGAGCGCACGTGCAGCAGCTGGGTATGCCCGCCGGAGACCAGCAGGCCCACGCACTCCGGCAGCGGTCCATGGTCGTAGACGTCGGCGGCCAGATGCCCGCCGAGGTGGTTCACGGCATAGAACGGCACGTTCCAGGCGGCGGCATATGCCTTGGCCGCGGCCACCCCGACCAGCAGCGCCCCGGCCAGGCCGGGGCCGATCGTCGCGGCTACCGCGTCCGGCCGCTCGATGCCGGCGGTCGCCAGGGCGCGCTGCATCGTGGGTCCCAGCGCCTCCAGGTGTGCCCGCGACGCGATCTCGGGCACCACTCCCCCGTAGCGGGTGTGCTCGTCGACGCTGGAGGCCACCTCGTCGGCCAGCAGCGTCACCGTGCCATCTCGGTCGTCGAGCGCAACTATGCCGACTCCCGTTTCGTCACAAGAACTTTCGATCGCCAGTATGACGGTCATGATGTGCCTCCAATGGCGTCGCGGCGCATGGTGTAGGCGTCCGCACCGCTGATGCGGTAATAGCGTTTGCGCAGGCCGACGGTCACGAACCCGAAGCTCTCGTACAGCGCGATCGCCGGTGCATTATCGGTGCGCACCTCCAGAAACACCGTTGCCCCGTCGGCGAATTCGAGCAGTGCGGTCAACAGCCGGCGGCCAATGCCCAGGCCCTGGCAGTCCGGGTCGACGCCGATGGTGTGCACCTCGTATTCGAACGGAGCGCGCCGGCCGAGCCGCGAGATGCCCGCGTACCCCACGACGCGCTCGGCGATGCGGGCCGCCACGTAGTGGTTGTGCGCGGCTTTGAGCTCAGCCACGAATGCTCTTGCCGGCCACGGGTCGTCGCCGGGAAACAGCACCGATTCGAGTTCGGCACACCGTGCCGCGTCGCTGCGGCGCAGCGGTGTCAGCACGACGTTGTCGGTGCCGTTCATCGCGCCTGCCGCTCGGCCAGCGTCTTGGCGTCCGGGCGGCGCAGATACAGCGGCACCAGCGGCTCCGGTTCGATATCCCAGTCGGCCACCGCCGCAACGAGACCCACCGCAGAAGGCCGATCGATGTCCAGCACCGGCAAGCCGAACAGCGCGGCGTGCTGCGGCGATCCGGCGACCGTCGTCACCGCCTCGACCGCAATGTCGTTGGCGGCGCCGACATCTGGCCCCTCGATGCGCACCCCGTCGCGGTAGCGGGCCCAGTACACCTCGCGGCGGCGGGCGTCGGTGACGACCAGAACCTCACCGTCGGTCTGACCGCCGATGGCATCCAGGCTGCAGACACCGTGGACGGGGACGCCGAGCGCGTGACCGAAGGCCGCCGCGCTGGCCATGCCGACCCGCAGTCCGGTGAACGGGCCCGGGCCGCAACCAACCACGAGTCCCGACAGGTCGCCCATCGTCACACCCGCATCGGCCAAGGCGCCGAGCACGTTTGGCGTCAAGGTCTCGGCGTGTGCGCGAGGATCGGCGGTGATGCGTTCGCCGAGCAGTTCCGGGACCTCACCGAGGCGCACCACCCCGGCGGTGACGGCGGGGGTAGCGGTGTCGATCGCCAGCACCAGGCGCGCTCTCACGGCAGGCTCCAATGCCATTTCGCGGTGCGCGCCTCGGAGTCGGGAGCGCGGTCCAGACGAACGTCCAGATGCCGGTCGGACAACCGTTCGGCCAGGCCTTCGCCCCACTCGACGACCACCACGGCGTCGTCGAGGTCGGTGTCGAGGTCGAGTGAATCCAGTTCACCCAGCAGATCGGTGGTCTGATCCAGCAACCGGTAGACGTCCACGTGCACCATGGCCGGGGCCCCGTCTCGCCGGGGCCGGTGCACCCGCGCCAGCACGTATGTCGGCGACGTCACCGGCCCGTCCACATCCATGGCTTCGGCAATGCCCTTGGCCAACACGGTCTTTCCCGCTCCCAGCGGTCCGGAGAGCACAACGACGTCACCGGCACGCAGTCCGGCCCCCAGTTGTCGCCCCAGCGCCTTGGTGTCCTCAACGGTGGCCAGCACCGCACTTTCCATGTCAGGCAACGTCGTCTCGCTCCCCATACCCGGTATCCGGCGCTTCGCCGACTCCGAAAACGGCTCAGGCATTCCGCTGCACCTTCTGCCGAAGCTTCCGCGTCAGCGCGGTCAACTTGCTGGGCGTGGCGCGCTCGACCAGCCGCACCAGCGCCTCGTCGATGGGATCGGGCTGCTCCATCTGCACCAGATGCCCGGCACCACCGACAACAAGCAATTCGGCCTGCGGCAACACCGCCGCCATCTCCTCGGAATGCTGGGGCGTAGTCAGCACGTCAGCCGACCCGCACGCGACCAGCACGGGCACCCGCGCCAGCACCGGCAACCCGTCAGTTTCGTTGTGCACACCCAGCGCGTGCAGGAAGCCGACCATGGTGGTCACCGGAGTCTGGTGAATCATCTGCTCGCTGTAGCGGGCAACGGTAGGGCTCACCGAGCGGTCCCCGAAGGACGCAGCCTGCAGGACCGGGCTCAGCACCGAACGCGCCGCCCCGCGTCCGCGGTGGACCAGTCCCGGCGCGTAGCGGGTGACGAAACGGGCCGCCTCCAGCGCCGGATTCTGCAGGATCTCACCCAGCGGAGATCTCGAAAGCCCTTCGGCCGCTGAGGATATGAGGGCCGCACCCACGATGTGCGAGCCGTAGCGGGCCGGGAACTGCCGGGCATGAGAGAGCACCGTCATGCCACCCATGGAATGACCGACCAGAACCACCGAACCGCGTGGTGCCAGCAAGGAGATGACGGTCTCCAGATCCAGCCCGAGCTGCTCGACGGTGTAAGTGCGCGGTGCGGCAGCACCGGACTTGCCGTGGCCGCGCTGGTCATAGAACACCATCCGGACCTGGTCGCCCCACACCCGTGCGAGTTCGCGGCGCTGGAAGTGGAAGGCGCCCATGTTCATACAGAATCCGTGCACAAACACCACGGTGACGGCGGCGTCGGCCGAACCGATCTCGCGGACCGCCAAGTCGACCCCGTCCGGGGTAGTGACGACGCAGCCACGGTCGGCCTCGATCAAGCCGAAATCCTCGCCGGTATAAGGGTCTTCGACCTTAGAGCGATGCGTGACCGCATGCGCGGCCGTGGCCCCCGCGACCGTGCCCACGCCTGCCAGGCCGGCCGCGCCCGCCAGCCATCGCACCCGCTGGTGCGGATGAGATCCGTTTTCAGACAATGACTTCTCCGCCTCGGCGGTAGGTGCGGGCAATGCGACCGCGGGGACTGGTCACTACCTCGTAGTGGATGGTGCCCAGCAGGTCCGCCCAGTCGGCGGCGGTGGCCTCCCCCGCGGTGCCCGGCCCGAACAAGATCGCCTCGTCGCCCTCGGTGACGTCGACGGGGCCCGGGCCGAGATCGACGACGAACTGGTCCATGCAGATCCGGCCGACATTGCGCCGCAGCCGGCCGTTGATCAGCACGTCGATCCGTCCCGACAGCGAGCGGTACACCCCGTCGGCGTATCCGGCCGGGATGAGTGCGACGGTGGTGTCCTGCTCGGCGATCCACCGGTGTCCGTAGGACACCCCGTCACCGCGCCGCAGCGACTTCACCATCACCACCGGAGCGGTCACCGTCATCGCCGGGATCAGGCCGGCGTCGTTACGATCCGCCAGCGGGTTGAGCCCGTACACCGCGATTCCGGGCCGCACCATATCGAAAGCCAGGTCCGGACGCGCCAGCACGGCCGGCGAGTTGGCCAGGTGCGCCACCTCGAATCGCACGCCGCGGCGGCGCGCCCGGCCACGCAACTCCACCAGCAGCGCGGCCTGGGCGTCGTTGTTCGGGTGGTCAGGTTCGTCGCCATGCGACAGGTGCGACATCAGCCCGCGCACCACCACCGTTCCGTCGGCGACCGCACGGCCCAGCGCCTCCACGAGATCGTCGAAGTGCGCGACGGGCACACCGCTGCGGTTCAGGCCGGTATCGGCCTTGACCGTGACGGTGGCGGTGACACCGGTGCTCCGCGCCGCGTCGACCACGCCGGCGAGCTGCGCCAGCGAAGACACACCGAGTTGCACATCGGCGGCCAGCGCACGGGTGAAGTCGGTGCCCGGGGGGTGCATCCAGGCCAGCACGGGTGCGGTGACGCCGCCGGCGCGCAGCTGCAGCGCCTCATCGATGGTGACGACGCCGCATTCGGCGGCACCGGCCGCCAGCGCCGCGTGCGCCACCGGCACCGCGCCGTGACCATAGCCGTCGGCCTTGACCACCGCCATGACGGCAGCGCCGCCCGCGCACTCGCGCAGCACCCGGATGTTGTGGGCAATGGCGTCGAGATCGACCACGGCGGTCGGCCCTGGAGCCGGGACGGCCACGTGCGGGGCCTCGGTACTGATTTCGATCATGGGCATATCACCACGTTCAATTGTCCCAGAACGACCCCCGGCAAACCCAAACGAACACGTGGGTCAGTGGGCGAAATGCTGCTCGTCGGCAAACCCACCGACCGGCAATTTGTTCAGTTTGCCCAGCACTTCGACCAGATCGTCGCGCAGCGCACGCGCCAGATTCGCCGAAAGTCCCTCGCGGACCACGATGCGCAGCACCGCGACATCGGTGGCGTCGGCGGGCATCGTGTACGCAGGCACCTGCCAGCCGTAGCCGCGCAGCAACGCCGAGATGTCGAACACGGTGTAACCGGGATCACCTGTGAGCTTGAACGCCACGACCGGTTCGGCCGATCCGTCGGAGATCACGTCGAACACCTTCATCGCGGTGAGTTCATGGGACAGCCACTGGGCGGTCTCGGACAGACAGCGCATCACCTCGGTGTATCCCCCGCGACCCAGCCGCAGGAAGTTGTAGTACTGCCCCACCACCTGGTTGCCCGACCTGGAGAAGTTCAACGTGAATGTCGGCATGTCGCCACCGAGGTAGTTGACCCGGAACACCAGGTCCTCGGGCAGGTACTCCTGGCTGCGCCAGACCACGAAACCCACACCCGGGTAGGTCAGGCCGTACTTGTGACCGCTGACGTTGATCGACACGACGCGGGGCAGCCGGAAGTCCCACACCAGGTCAGGGTGCAGGAACGGCGCGACGAATCCGCCGGAGGCGGCGTCGACGTGCACCGGGATATCGGGTTTACCCCGCTGCCCGGCCAGGGTGTCCAGTGCGGCGCAGATGTCGGCCACCGGCTCGTATTCACCGGTGAACGTGGTGCCCAGGATGGCGACGACGCCGATCGTGTCGTCATCGACGTTGTCGACCACCTGCTCGGGCGTGATGACGTAGCGGCCCTCTTCCATCGGCAGATACCGCGCCTCGACGTCGAAATACCGGCAGAACTTCTCCCACACCACCTGCACGTTGGAGCCCATCACCATATTCGGGGTGCGGGTCTTCCAGTCGATGCCGGCCTTCTCCAGCTTGGCCCGCCAACGCCACTTCATCGCCAGCCCGGCCAGCATCACCGCTTCCGAGGAGCCGACAGTGGAGACCCCCGTCGCCGACGAGGGGTCGTCGTCGCGCAGATCCTCTGCGTGGAACAGATCGGCGACCATGTTCACGCACCGCTGCTCGATGGCCGCCGTCACCGGGTATTCGTCCTTGTCGATCATGTTCTTGTCGAAGGTCTCCGACATCAGTTGGCCGGCTTCGGGATCCATCCACGTGGTGACGAATGTCGCGAGGTTCAGGCGCGAACTGCCGTCGAGCATCAGCTCGTCGTGGATGAAGCGATAAGCGGCCTCCGGATCCATCGCATCGTCGGGCAGCCGCAGAGCCGGGATCGGGGACATGGCCAGCCGGCCGGTGTAGGCAGGGGTGATGGCGGAATTATTCGAGACGTTGGGCATACACCAGTTCTAGAGGATGCCGGCCACCGCGGCACGGATATGACTCGCAACACCGGATGCCGATGTCGGCGCCGGTGCCGGTCCGGGATCGTGTGCGGCCAGATCGGCGGCGCGGGCATGCACGAACGCCGCTGCCGCGGCAGCCTCGGCTGGTGGCCGTCCAGCCGCCAGCAGCGCCCCGATGACACCGGAAAGCACGTCACCGCTGCCGGCGGTGGCAGCCCAGGACTGCCCGGCGGGGTTGAGGTAGGTCAGGCCGGCCGGGTCCGCGATGACGGTGACGTTGCCCTTGAGCAGCACAACGGCGCCGAGTTCGGTGGCCAGCGCCCGCGTGGCGGCGACCCGATCCGGGGTGGGCGGATGTCCGGCGAGGCGTTCGAACTCCCCGGCGTGCGGCGTCAGCACGGTTGGCGCGCTACGGCCTCGCACCAGTTCGGGGTGCCGGGCCAGCAGCGTGAGTGCGTCGGCGTCGACGATGACCGGCAGATCGGTGCCCAGTACCGCACGCAGGGTGGCCGACTCGGTGTGCCCGGTACCCAGCCCCGGACCGATCACCCAGGCCTGCACGCGTCCGGCGTCGGCATAGTCGGATACCGCGATGACTTCCGGCAAATGCGAAACCACTTCGGCGGCAGCGGTTCCCGCGTAGCGGACCATGCCCGAATGAGTGGCCACAGCGGCGTTGGTGCACAGGATGGCCGCGCCCGGATATGTCGCCGAACCTGCCAGCACCCCGGTGACACCCTGGGTGTACTTGTCGTCGGTGGCGCCGGGCAGTGGCCACAGCGCGGCCACGTCGGCCGCCTCGACGCTCACCAGGTCGCTCGCGGGCAGGTCCAGGCCGATGTCGACGAGTTCCACCCGCCCGCAATCGGCCAGCGCATGAACGGGTTTGAGCCCGCCAAAGGTGACTGTCAGGGCCGCCCGGACGTGCGGACCGGCGACTGTTCCGGTCGTGACGTCGATGCCGCTGGGCACGTCGACGGCGACCACCGGTGCACTGCTGGCGGCGAACACCTCGGCGGCGTTCGGCCGCAGCGGACCGGTGGCGCCGATGCCCACGACCCCGTCGATCACCAAATCTGTTGCCGCACTGATGGTCTGGACCACTCGTCCGCCCGCCGCGCGAAATGCGCCCAGGGCCACACGGTGCACCCGGTCGGGATTCAGCAGCACCGCATCGGCGGCGGCACCGCGGCGACGCAGAAACGTGGCCGCCCACAATGCGTCGCCGCCGTTGTCGCCCGAACCCACCACAGCGCACACCCGCCGACCCGACACACCGCCGGTGCGGGCACGAAGTTCGGCGGCGATCGCCACCGACAGCGGCCAGGCGGCCCGGCGCATCAGGGCACCGTCAGGCAGGCTCGCCAGCAGCGGGGCTTCGGCATCGCGGATCTTATGAGCCGAGTAATACTGCCGCATCGACCCGACGATACTTGCTGGGCCGCGAGCGTCCACCCTTGTGCAATGCCGGGGAGCAAAACTCCACGAGGATGGACGCTCAAGACAAAGGGTGCGGTTCCGACGAGATGGACGGCACGTCCGCCGCACTCGGCGCCCGCTGTCTCGCCGTCCAGGCAGACCCCACACACAGGTTCAGCACAGCAGCACCTCGCCCCGTCAATTCGGCCCGACACGTGGACCGACGGCGATGGTCGGAGTTGACGGTTTCGCCAGTACGGGCGACCCGGTCGAGAAATTCAGTGACAATGAGCGGGTCGTTTGCCTCAGGTCGACTCACGGAGTGTTTCTTGAACCATCCGAAGCCAGGTCCCGTGGATCCCCGCCGCGACAATCCTGGATACCGACCGGGAGGACCGCAGCGTCGCACGACGTGGTTGGTGATCTCACTCGCGATCGCGGTCGTCATCATCGCCGTGCTATCCGTGGTGGTGATCAAGCAGCTCAAGGGAGACAGCACAAAGACGTCCGCCCCGACGGCGTCCACGTCACTCCAGCCGATCCAGCCCAGCAGCCCTCAGGCCGCGCCCGGCGTCAACTCCAGCCCGACGATGACCTGTGACGGAATGACCGCATCGACCACACAACCCGGATGGAAAGCCACGATCGACAGCCGCGGGCTGGCCTACGCCGTTCCACCGGAGTGGACTGTCGCGCCATGCGGCGTCCACATGGGCTGGACCAAACCGTGCCCCGAAGGCAACTGCGTCATTCAGGATCTCAGTGCCGTGGCGACCGTCGCCAACCCTGCGTGCGAAAAGCAGAACATCGCCATGGCCGGCGTCACCGAATCGGAGAACCCGGATATCAGGGCCGCGCTGGACGAGGAATCCAAGACCGTACCCCTCATCTATACGCAGAACGGGCAGGCACCCGTCGTCGACTTCGCGCCGGTAAGGGAGTTCACGATCGGCAATCACCCCGCGGTGCAGACAGTGGCAATGGTTAAAGGGATCGCCACGGATGCCTGCGACGGCTCATCGGCGTTCCACAGCATCGTCGTCACGACGGTGCCCAACGTCAAGGGATCGGTGGTCTTCGTCATCTCCTTGCGGGCCGGTGCAACCGCCACACCCAATCCGGACGTCATCAACAAGATCGTCGATACGTTGCGCAGCCGTGGCTGACGGACGACTCGGCGCGGCCCGATCTCGCAGATACGCACGGTCATGACTTACGCCTATCCGCCACCTCCGCCGCCGGCGAAGCCGCCCGCGAACACGACCGACATGGTCGTCTCGGTCATTGCGATGGCGCTGACGGTGCTCGGTGGCGCCGGCGCGGCGTTCATGGGTCTGATGATGATGGCGTTCACCGACTACTGCCCGCCGGCGACCTGCAACGTCAGCCTCGGCGTCAATCTGATGTTCGCCGGTTTCCTGGTGGCCGCCGGCATCGCGGTGGCCGGCATCGTATTGACCGTCATCCGATTGGTGCGTCGGCGGGCAGCCTGGCCATTCGCGGTCTGCGGCCTGATGCTGACCGGAGCGGCGTGCGTGCTCGTCCTAGGCGGCTACATCACCGCTGTCAGCTGACCCCCGCCTGTCGCCGAAACACCGGTTTCGACGAGAGCGAAGCGCTATTCGACGGTGACCGACTTGGCCAGGTTCCGCGGCTTGTCGACGTCATACCCGCGGGCCTGCGCGACCGCCGCTGCGAACACCTGCAACGGCAACGTCGACAGCAGTGGCTGGAAAAGCGTTGATGTCGAGGGTATTTCGAAGATGTAGTCGGCGTACGGCCGCACCGTGTCGTCGCCTTCTTCGGCGATCACGATGGTGATCGCGCCGCGCGCCTGGATCTCCCGGATGTTGCTCAGCAACTTGGAGTGCAGCACCGAGGCACCCTTGGGCGAGGGCATGACGACGAACACCGGCAGGTCGTCGTCGATCAGCGCGATCGGCCCGTGCTTGAGCTCACCGGCGGCGAACCCTTCAGCGTGCATGTAGGCGAGCTCTTTGAGCTTCAGCGCACCCTCGAGTGCCACCGGATAGCCGACATGGCGACCGAGGAACAGCACGGTGGGCGAGGCGGCGAACTTATGTCCCAGCTCGTTGATCGGACCCAGGTCGGCGAGCACCTGCTCCACCAGCGCGGGCATCGATTCCAGTTCGGCGTACTCCCGGGCGACCTCGTCGGGGTACTTGGTGCCGCGCGCCTGTGCCAGCGCCAGCCCGACCAGGTAGTTGGCCGCGATCTGCGCCATGAAGGTCTTCGTCGCGGCGACACCGATCTCCGGCCCGGCGCGGGTGTACAGCACCGCGTCGGCTTCCCGCGGGATCTGGCTGCCGTTGGTGTTGCAGATGGCCAGCACCTTGGCCTTCTGCGTCTTGGCGTGCCGGACCGCCTCGAGCGTGTCGGCGGTCTCCCCGGACTGGGAGATCGCCACCACCAGCGTGCTGCGGTCCAGAACGGGGTCGCGGTAGCGGAATTCGCTGGCGAGCTCCACTTCCACGGGCAGCCGGGTCCAGTGCTCGATGGCGTATTTGGCGAGCAGCCCCGAATGGTAGGCAGTGCCGCACGCCACCACGAAGACCTTGTCGATCTCACGCAGTTCCTGGTCGGAGAGCCGCTGCTCGTCGAGCACGATGCGGCCGTCGACGAAGTGGCCCAGCAGCGTGTCCGAGATCGCCGCCGGTTGCTCCGCGATCTCCTTGAGCATGAAGAAGTCGTAGCCGCCCTTCTCCGCTGCCGACAGATCCCAGTCGATACGGAATTGCCGGGCAAGGGAGGTCAGATCCGCACCGTCGAACCCGAAGATGCGGTAGCCGCCTGCGGTGATGACGACGGCCTGGTCCTGCCCGAGCTCGACGGCGTCGCGGGTGTATTCGATGAACGCGGCCACGTCCGAACCGATGAACATCTCACCGTCGCCGATGCCGACCACCAACGGAGTCGAGCGCCGGGCCGCCACCACGGTGCCCGGGTCATCGGCATGGGCGAACACCAGCGTGAAGTGCCCTTCGAGCCGACGCAGCACCGCCAGCACCGAGGCCACGAAGTCTCCGGCCGTCGGACCCTCCCGGTACGTCTGGGCCACCAGGTGCACCGCCACCTCGGTGTCGGTGTCGCTGGCGAACTCGACGCCGGCGGCCTCGAGCTCCGCACGCAGCGCCGCGAAGTTCTCGATGATGCCGTTGTGGACCACCGCGAACTTGCCCGAGGCGTCGCGGTGTGGGTGGGCGTTGTGGTCGGTGGGCCGACCGTGGGTGGCCCAGCGGGTGTGCCCGACGCCGGTGGTGCCGGTCAGCTCAAGCAGGTCGGTCTCCGCGAGTGCCTCTTCAAGATTTGCCAGTCGGCCGGCCCGGCGGCGCACCGTCATCCCGCCCTTACCGTCGAGGACCGCGATGCCCGATGAGTCGTACCCGCGGTACTCCATCCGGCGCAAAGCGTCGACCACGACGTCACGGGCCTGCCGCTGCCCGACGTAGCCGACGATTCCACACATGGTTATTCAGGGTAGTGCAGACGCCGGGCGGCCCGCGTCGCGCGACGGTGAGCTACCGTCATCCGGTGGCCAGCACCAAGAAGCTCGTCGCCGCCCTGTCGCGCCGCGGCCCACATCGCGTTCTGCGCGGCGACCTGGCGTTTGC
>DASUGW010000229.1:0-9301 GCA_036273805.1 Mycobacterium sp. | reverse complement strand
TTCCCGACGAGTACTGGGGCGAGGCGATCTGCGCGGTGGTGGTCAGCATCGCCGGGCATCAGTCCTCGCCCGAGGAGCTGATCGCCCATGTCCGAGCGCAGATCTCGGCATTCAAGCGGCCCCGGCATGTGCTGTTCGTCGACGAACTGCCGCTGACCAGCAACGGCAAAATCGCCAAGGAACGGGTGCGTGAGTACGCCCGCGATTCTGTTGGCGCTCACAACCGTTGCACATCGCAGACTCATGCAGGCGAGGTTGACTCGAAGCATGAAACGCGAACATCTCACTGACGGTGCGGTTGTCATCCTCAACGCCGGACGAGACGCCGGCTGCGATCTGGCCGCGTGCATACTCGCGTCGGGCCGTGCCGTGATGCTCGTGGACCGCGACGCCGCCCGGATGGTGCGCGCCATGCACGGCTACCGCAGCGATCAAGTCGCAGCGGTGGCCGCCGACGTTGCCGACCCGCGTCAGCTCGAGGCTGTTCTGCAACGGGCCCGTACACGGTTCGGGCGCGTGGACTCCGTGATCGATGTGAGCTCCGTGAGCTCCGTGAACTCCGTGATCGACGTGGACGCCGCCGCAGACGACGGCGGCCATGGAGTGCCTACCGCGTTCCTGCGCAAGGCGTCCTGAGGTGATGCCAGACTGAGGGTATGGCCGCACTCTCGGCGCTGACATTCACTCTGAGTTGGTGGTTGGGGTTGTACCTGCTCGCGCGGGATCCCCGCAAACCCGTCCTTGCGCTGGCCGCCGCCGGGTTATGCGGGTTCGCCATGGTGGTCGCGCTCGACGCGGTCCGGCTGAGCAGCCCCGCGCATGCCGACCTGCTCGGCCGCATCGAGATCTACCTCGTCGCCATTCCCGGCATCGCCTGGTTTGCGGTGCTGTTGGAGCTGGGCCGGGCCGCCGAGCGCCGTCGCGCCGGAGAACTGGTCGCCGTCGCGACCGTCGCGGCGCTCACCCTCGTCGGCGCGGCCTGGGCCGGCGGCGTCGACGCTCCGCTGCGCGCCGGGCACTGGCTAATGTTCGGGTTGATCTCGGTGGCCACGCTGGTGGCGATGGTGTTTGCGGTTCGCCGTGCCCCGCGGCCCGGATCGGTGATCGGCGTGGTGGTGATCGCGACCCTGTTCTTCGCGCTGGCCAATGCGATCCTGGTGATACCGCTGGGACTGCTGCCCAGCTGGCTGGCGTTGGCCTCCACCGGATTCGACGTGTTGCTGCTCGGCTTGGCCGTGGCGTTGTGGGACGCGTTCGACGAGGGGCAGGCGCTGCGCGCCGACATGCGACGTTCCTTCGTCGGAACCGTGGTCGTTGCGGTGGTCTTCGGTGCACAGGGCCTGATCGGCGTCGCTCTGACCGCAGCTACGGCCCGCACCGTGGTGACCGTGCTGATGTTCACGAGCATGGCCGTCGCGATCGCGATCACCGTGCTGGCCGACCCGCTGGCGGGCCTGCTGGATCGGTTGGTCTTCTCGCGGTCGCCGAAGTTGCGCGCCGACCGCGCGGTGCTGCGCGAAACCGAGGCCGCGCTGCCGCTGCGCGCGGCCAATCCGCTCGACGACCTCGACGACGAGACCTTCGTGCGGCTGACCCGACGGGCGCTCGGGCACTACGCAAACCTGTCCAAACTCGTCGCCAGCCCGCTGACCGCGTTGCCGGAGATCGATGTTCGGTTGTCCGCGCGCGGCGCGGGGGATCAGCCGTTGGAGCGAGCCAACGAACTCAAGGCGCTGCTGGCCGAACGTATCGCTGCCCTCAAGCCTCGTGATGGCCAGGACTTCGGCACCAGTGAGCAGTGGCGGCACTACAACTCGCTGTATTTCCCGTACGTCGTCGGCGTGCGCGCCTACGCGCAGAATGCGACGGCCAGCGGTCTGGACGCGGTCGGGCGGCAGGCGTGGCAGTGGCTGGTCACCGAGGTGCCGCAGCGGTCGCTGCACAACTGGCAGAACGCCGCCGCAGCGGTGATCGCCGCCGACCTTCGGGGCCGAGCGGTTTCGGTGCGTTAAGTCCTCTTCCGACGCCTCCAGCGGCCGTGTCTGTACACACAGACTCGGCGTGTCGCGTACGAACCCGGCCGCTCGTGGTGGAGCGGGTCCCCACGGCATACTCGCCTGACCTGTGCTTGGCAGGGTTTGGCAGCGTCGAGGGTCGATCTGGCAGTGGCATTTGAGCAGCGTTGGAGTTGTCCGATCCGGAACTGCAAAGGAGCACCGACGTGAACGCCGCCACCACGACCTACCCGTCCACGCGAACCGACTCACTGCTTCGTCTGGCACTTCGCCTGGACGCCACGTTGACGGGCCTGGCCGGCCTGGCGATTGCGGCGTTCGCCGGCCCAGTCGCGACGCTGACCGGGCTGACACCGACCCACGCCTACATCTTCGGTGCGGCCTTCATTGCATACGGCGTCGTCGTCTATCGACTGGGCGGCGTGGAGAAGGTGCGTGCCGCCGGTCGGTGGGTGATTGTCGCCAACCTGCTGTGCGCGCTCGGCTCGGTGATTGTCGTGGTGGACGGGCTATTGGCACTGACCACGGCCGGTAATGCGGCGATCCTGGCCGGCGGTGCCTACACGGTGCTGTTCGCGGCGCTGCAATACCTGGGGCTGCGCCGTCTGTCCTAGCCCATGGGCCCGGTGGCCCTGAGTCCATGGAGTGGGCCGTCTGGCCCGACTCCCTCCGCCCGGTGCGGGGTCGCGTCGCCGCAAGAGGTTACGGCGACCACCCCGCACCGGTTTCTGTCTACAGCTTGCGCAGCCGCAGCCTGTTGATCGAGTGGGCCCGATTGCCGGCGGGCCACGTCCACTACAGCTTGCGCAGCCGCAGCCTGTTGATCGAGTGGTCAGAGTCCTTGCGCAGCACCAGCGTTGCCCGCGGGCGGGTGGGCAGGATGTTATCGATCAGGTTGGGCAGGTTGATGGACCCCCAGATGTCGCGTGCGGCGAAAACCGCCTGCTCGTCGGTCAAGGTCGAGTAGTGGTGGAAGTGCGAGGCCGGGTCGGCGAACGCTCCGGCGCGCATCGCCAGGAACCGGGAGACGTACCACTGCTCGATATCTTCGATGCGCGCATCGACGTAGACCGAGAAGTCGAACAGATCCGAGACCATCAGCGTCGGGCCGGTCTGCAGGACGTTTAGGCCCTCGAGAATCAAGATGTCAGGGTGCCTGACCACGTGCTTTTCGCCCGGCACGATGTCGTAGAGCAGATGCGAATACACCGGCGCGCACGCCACTTCGGCGCCCGACTTCACGGTGGTGACAAACCGCATCAGCCCGCGGCGGTCGTAGCTTTCTGGAAAACCTTTGCGGTGCATCAGGTTTCGCCGAGTCAGCTCGTTATTCGGGTACAGGAAGCCGTCGGTGGTGACCAGGTCCACGCGCGGATGGTGCTCCCAGCGGGCAAGCAGCGCCTGCAGCACACGGGCAGTTGTGGACTTGCCGACTGCCACGCTGCCGGCCACCCCGATGACGAACGGCACCGGTCGGTCCGGGTTCTGCTGGGGTTCACCGAGGAACTCCGAGGTGGACGCGTACAGAGCCTGCCGCGCGGCCACCTGGAGATGAATCAACCGGGCCAGCGGCAGGTAGACCTCTTCGACTTCCCGTAAGTCGAGTTGCTCGCCGAGACCGCGCAGGCCGACGACTTCCTCTTCGCTCAGCTTGAGCGGCGTCGACATCCGCAGCGCTCGCCACTGCGCCCGGTCGAACTCCACATAGGGACTCGGCTCGCTCAGCCTCGCCATGGGCGTAAGTCTTACAGCATGCCCGGTCTGCCGGGGCGGCTGGGTGCCCCGTCGGGTCACGGACGCTAGCGTTGGCGGCCATGGAGTCCACCGCTTTCATCCGCGATTACCTGCTGCTCGGCCTGCGGTTCGACCGTGTGGAGGAGGGCTACGTCGACTCGTTCACCGGTGACCCCGCATTGCGTCGGGCGGTCGCCGAAGAGGCCGCGCCAGATGCTGCTGACCTGGCACGACAGGCGCGCCGGCTACTCGACGCGCTGCCGGATGTCCCGCTGGACGGCGACTTCACCCGGGCGCGCGCCGCCTATCTCGGTGCTCACCTGCGGGCTCTGGAATGCGCCGGCCGCAAATTCGCCGGTGAGCAGATCGGTTTCGTCGACGAGGTGCGTGACTATTTCGACGTCACGATCACCAAAGGTGACACCGACCGCTACCGGGAGGCGCACCGCCAACTGGAGGCAGTAATCGGCGGCAGCGGCCCGCTGGCTGATCGCATCGAGGTCGACCGTCGTTCTGATGAGATCCCGCCGGAGCGGCTGGCCGAATGCATAGAGGCGTTTTCCAGCGTGCTGCGCGACCGGGTGCGCGCGGAGTATCCGCTGCCCGAGCACGAGACCATCAATTACGAGATCGTCACCGACAAGCCCTGGTCGGGGTTCAACTACTACGAGGGTGACTACCGGTCGACGGTGGCCGTCAACGCCGACCTCAAGCAGCAGATGTCGAACCTGCCGCGACTGGTCGCCCACGAGTCCTATCCCGGGCATCACACCGAGCACTGTCGCAAGGAGGCCGGCCTGGTGGCGAAGCTGGGCCAGCAGGAGCAGACCATTTTCCTGGTGAACACCCCGCAGTGCCTGATGGCCGAAGGGTTGGCGGACCTCGCGCTGCACGCTGCGGTCGGGCCGGACTGGGGGCACTGGGCCCAGGAGATCTACGCGGACCTGGGTCTGCGGTTCGACGGTGAACACGCTCAAGCGGTGTCGGCGGCGCGGGCGACGCTGGCCGACGTTCGCCAGGACGCTGCGCTGATGCTGCATGACGAGCACCGCGACGTCGACGATGTTGTGGCATTCCTGCGGCGCTGGCTGCTGGTGGACGACGTCCGGGCCCGGCAGATGCTGCGTTTTCTCTCCTCACCGCTGTGGCGGGCCTACACCAGCACCTACGTCGAGGGATATCGGTTGTTACGGGGGTGGCTGGATGAGCGCCCGGCGTCGGAGTCGTTGACGACGCGTTTCGGCCGGTTGCTCGACGAGCCGCTGATCCCGTCGTCGCTGCGCGCCGAGGCCGCCTGAGGCCGCGGGTGCACGGCGTTGCGATCGCCTGCAGGGTCGTGATCACGCCTAATCCGCGACCACCAGTGCAATCTCGGGGAGGGCCCGGTCTAGGCTTTCAGCCATGTCTGCAGAGTCCTCCACGACCAGCACCACCGGCCTCGGTGCCGAATACGCCGACACCGCCAGCGCGTCCTACCGGGCCGCGCTGGAGGTCATCGAATCCGTTGAACCTCGGATCGCCGCGGCGACACGCAAAGAGCTTGCGGACCAACGGGATTCACTGAAGCTGATCGCCAGCGAGAACTACGCGTCGCCGGCCGTGCTGCTGACCATGGGCACCTGGTTCTCCGACAAGTACGCCGAGGGCACCGTCGGGCACCGTTTCTACGCCGCGTGCCAGAACGTCGACACCGTCGAATCGGTCGCCGCCGAGCACGCCCGGGAACTGTTCGGTGCGCCGTACGCCTACGTCCAGCCGCACTCGGGCATCGACGCCAACCTGGTGGCCTACTGGGCGATCCTGGCCACCCGGGTCGAGGCCCCCGGTCTGGCTGAGCTGGGTGCCAAACACGTCAACGACCTGTCCGAGGGGGACTGGGAGAAGCTGCGTGCCAAGCTCGGCAACCAGCGCCTGATGGGCATGTCTCTGGACACCGGTGGGCACCTGACCCACGGGTTCCGGCCCAACATCTCCGGCAAGATGTTCCACCAGCGCAGCTACGGCACCGACCCACAGACCGGCCTGATCGACTACGCCGCCGTTGCCGCCGCGGCCCGCGAGTTCAAGCCGTTGGTGCTGGTCGCCGGCTACTCGGCGTACCCGCGCCGGGTGAACTTCGCCAAGATGCGCGAGATCGCCGACGAGGTGGGCGCCACCCTGATGGTCGATATGGCGCATTTCGCCGGCCTGGTGGCGGGCAAGGTGTTCACCGGCGACGAAGATCCGGTGCCGCACGCCCACGTCACCACCACGACCACCCACAAGTCGTTACGCGGCCCGCGCGGCGGCATGGTGCTGGCCACCGCGGAGTACGCCGATGCCGTCGACAAGGGTTGCCCGATGGTCCTCGGTGGCCCGCTGTCACACGTGATGGCCGCTAAGGCAGTTGCTCTGGCCGAGGCCCGCCAGCCATCGTTCCAGTCCTACGCCCAAGCCGTGGCTGACAACGCCAAGGCGCTGGCCGACGGTTTCCTCAAGCGCGGTGCGCGGCTGGTCACCGGCGGCACCGACAACCACCTGGTGCTGCTGGACGTGACGTCGTTCGGCCTGACCGGACGCCAGGCCGAGTCGGCGCTGCTGGACTCCGGCATCGTCACCAACCGCAACGCTATTCCGGCCGACCCGAACGGCGCCTGGTACACCAGCGGCGTCCGGCTCGGCACGCCGGCGCTGACCACCCGTGGTTTCGGCGCCGACGACTTCGACCGGGTGGCCGAGCTGGTCGTCGAGGTGCTCAAGAACACCGAGCCGACGGCAGCTTCCGCTGGGCCTTCCAAGGCGAAGTATGCGCTGGCCGATGGCACCGCTGACCGGGTACATGCCGCCGCGTCCGAGCTGCTGGCCGCCAACCCGCTGTACCCCGGTCTCACCCTCTGACCCGTTCGTCGTCCAAACCGACGTTTTGGGGGATTCTTCTCGGCATTTGTCGTCGAATCGTCGGTTTCGGCGGGAGGGCGTGGGACTTAGGTCATCGATTTGGTAACACGCAGCCTGGCGGATTTCTAAGAATGTGTGAATTCGGGTTACGGTTACTTCCATGGCTGAGTTTCCCGTTGCCGACACGCTGACAATCGAACTTGAGCCGGTGGTCGCCGAGAATCTGGAGCGCCACCTGGAGACCGCGCAGGAGTGGTTCGCCCACGACTACGTGCCCTTCGACCAGGGCGAGAACTTCGCCTTCCTCGGAGGCAAGGACTGGGAGCCTTCCCAGCAGACCCTGCCTCAGCATGTCGTCGACGCCGTCGAGGTTCTGCTGGTCACCAAGGACAACCTCGCCGCCTACCACCGCGAACTCGTGGAGCACTTCATCCTCGAATGGAAGTGGGGCCGTTTCCTGGGTCGCTGGACGGCCGAGGAGCACCTGCACGCGATCGCATTGCGGAACTACCTGGTGGTCACGCGCAATGGTGACCCGACGGCCTGCGAGGACGCCCGCGTCGACCACGTGATGAACAAGGGCTACCGCGCCGACCAGTACACCCAGATCGAGACGCTGGTGTTCATGGCGTTCTTCGAGCGCGCGCATGCCGTCTACTGCCGCCGCCTGCAGGAGCAGATCGAAGAGCCCGCCCTGCGCGGCCTGATCGACAAGGTCGCCACCGACGAGGAGCGCCACGAGCTGTTCTTCTCGAACCTGGTGCGCTGGTGCCTGCAGTACGACGAGGCCGAGACCGTTGCCGCGGTGGCCCGCCGGGCCGCCGGGTTGCAGGTTGTCGGCGGAGACATCGACGTCTATCGCGAAAAGGTTGCCAACATCGACGCTGCCGGTATCTTCGGCCCCGCGCAGCTGCGGCAGGTCATCGCGGACGAGATCGCTGCCCTGGGCCTCGACGACCGGCCGGAACTGCGCGAGTTCACTTCCGCTTAACGCCCTGGTAGCAAACGGGTCTGGTGTCCTGAAGAGGGCCCAAAAGACACGCGGCGCGCCTGCGCGGCACCACTGCCGATGCGGGAGTAGCGTCACCAGCGATGGCTAGCGACATGCTCTGCTGTCCGGGCGGTACCCCTCGTAGCTCCTACGACAGGACCGGCCCCGGTCCTGAGACCGCTTGTGCCCGCCAAACCGCCTGCGCGGGGCCGCGCAGGTCGAGGAGCGCCACGTGACCGGTTCGCCATCGGCTGCCTCGCATCGAAGGTCAGACGATTCTTCTCAAGAGATCAGGACATATGTGCTGGACACATCCGTCCTGTTGTCTGACCCGTGGGCGTGTACGAGATTCGCCGAACACCAAGTCGTTGTTCCCCTGGTGGTGATCAGCGAGTTGGAGGCTAAACGTCATCATCACGAACTCGGCTGGTTCGCACGCCAGGCGCTGCGCATGTTCGACGATCTGCGGCTCGAGCACGGCCGTCTCGATCAGCCCATTCCTGTTGGTACAGAAGGCGGTACGCTGCACGTCGAGCTGAACCACAGTGATCCGAATGTGTTGCCGGCGGGCTTCCGTACCGAAACCAACGACGCGCGCATCCTCACGTGTGCGGCCAATCTTGCTGCCGAAGGCAAGCGAGTCACGTTGGTAAGCAAGGATATTCCGCTTCGTGTCAAAGCCGGCGCCGTCGGTCTGGCGGCTGACGAATACCACGCCCAGGACGTCGTCACCTCGGGCTGGACCGGGATGACCGAAGTCGACGTCGCTGCCGAAGTGGTCGACACGCTGTTCGCCGATGGCGAGGTCGATCTGCAGGAGGCGCGAGATCTGCCCTGCCACACCGGGATCCGTCTGTTGGGTGGAAGCTCGCACGCGCTGGGTCGGGTTAACGCCGAGAAGCGGGTGCAGCTGGTCCGTGGTGATCGTGAAGTGTTCGGCCTCCGGGGAAGGTCCGCCGAACAGCGCGTCGCACTGGATCTGCTGCTCGACGAGTCGGTGGGCATCGTGTCGCTGGGCGGCAAGGCCGGTACCGGCAAGTCGGCGCTAGCTCTCTGTGCAGGCCTGGAAGCGGTGCTGGAACGACGCACCCAGCGCAAGGTGGTGGTGTTCCGTCCGCTCTACGCGGTCGGAGGTCAGGATCTGGGCTACCTGCCGGGCAGCGAGAGCGACAAGATGGGCCCGTGGGCGCAGGCCGTCTTCGATACCCTCGAAGGGCTCGCCAGCCCGGCGGTGCTCGAAGAGGTGCTCTCCCGCGGAATGCTGGAAGTGTTGCCGCTCACGCACATTCGCGGCCGATCGCTGCACGACTCCTTCGTGATCGTCGACGAGGCGCAGTCGCTGGAACGCAATGTGTTGCTGACGGTGCTTTCTCGACTGGGCGCCGGATCGCGGGTGGTGCTCACCCACGACGTGGCCCAGCGTGACAACCTGCGCGTCGGGCGCCACGACGGTGTCGCGGCGGTCATCGAGAAACTCAAGGGACATCCGTTGTTCGCGCACATCACACTCATGCGTAGCGAACGTTCACCGATCGCCGCGCTGGTCACCGAGATGCTCGAGGAGATCAGCCCCGCCGTCCTTCCCTGAGCGGGAGTAGCAGGTTGCAGGACTGCGGTGGCGGCGGTAGGCCCAGCGGGACCGCACGGACCGGGATCGCCGCCATCGCAGCTCCGGCAACCTGAC
>DASUGW010000228.1:0-12978 GCA_036273805.1 Mycobacterium sp. | reverse complement strand
GCCGGACACGATCCCCTGCGCGACGACGGCGCGCGTTACGCCCAATTGCTGGCTGCTGCGGGTGTTTCCGTGGAACACAACAACGAGCCGACGATGACGCACGGGTACGCCAGCCTGGCGCTGGGGGTACCGGCGGCAGCCGAAGCGACCGAGCGCGGGATCGCGGCGCTCAAGAAGGCGTTGCACCCGTGACGGCACCCGCCCGCTGACGGTCACCCGACCCGGCAGGCCGCCAGCGCCAGCAAAGCGCTTATCCGATAAACGAACGGCCACGGCGCGCAGTGATCGCCTGGTCGCTGGTGAAGGACACCGGACAAGGCGTGCGGGCTGCGGATCTTGACCGGCATGTCGGCTGCACCGCGCCGTGGGCGGTCGTTGCGATCGACAATGCGTTAGCGGAAATCAAAGCGGCCGAACGGAATTGACCACCTAAAAGCCTCCCACCTGCGGGCATCTGCGGATACCGCATTGTCGGGCCGCAGCGGTCATAGACGATTTCGCGTTCACCCGGTGGCAGACGGCCAAGAGACCTACTGTGGTGTTGTGACGACGCCCCTGTCGAATCGGCGAGATGGCCAATTGAGCCACCGGCAGGCCATGCGAATGAGCCGCCGGTTCGCGGGCGTCGGCGTGCACCTCACCGCGGAACGGCTGCAGCAACTGGCCGCGGGTGCCCTGGCCGCCGAGGCGGAGCGCATCGACGTGTGTTTCGCGCTGGCCGTCAGTGAGCTGCAGCGCGAGCCGACGCTGGCCAAACTGAACCGCGCCCGGCGACGCGGCGCACACTGGGCTTTTGTCGCCATCATGGCTGTCATCGCCATGCTCGGCCTGATGGGAATGGCCTACCTGTTCTTCGGCCTGGCCAACGGCTACAACGCGGTGCTCACGCCGCCGTTCTGACGGAACACGGCCGTACCGTATACGCGAGAGTGCGTACAGGGTTGTTGCGCACTCAAATTCACAACCCTGGACGCACTCCGGCGACAGACAGCGTGGTGGTTAGACGCTGGCCTTGAGGTCGTCTACCTTGTTCAGCTGCTCCCACGGCAGCTCGATATCGGTGCGACCGAAGTGCCCGTATGCGGCGGTTTCGGCGTAGATGGGCCGCAGCAGATCCAGGTCGCGCACGATGGCGCCGGGCCGCAGATCGAAGACACTCGAAATGGCCTTCTCGATGCGAGCCGGGTCAACAGTCTCGGTGCCGAAGGTCTCCACGAACAGACCCACCGGCGCGGCCTTGCCGATGGCGTAGGCCACCTGCACCTCGACCCGGTCGGCCAGCCCGGCCGCCACGACGTTCTTGGCTACCCAGCGCATCGCGTAGGCCGCCGAACGGTCCACCTTTGACGGATCCTTGCCGGAGAATGCGCCGCCACCGTGGCGGGCCCAGCCACCGTAGGTGTCGACGATGATCTTGCGGCCGGTCAGACCGGCGTCGCCCATCGGGCCACCCACCACGAACTTGCCGGTCGGGTTGACCAGCAGCCGGAAGTCGGAGGTGTCCATGGTGCCGTGACCCAGCTCCGCCAGCACTGTGTTGACGACCTTCTCCCGGATGTCCGGGAGAAGAGTGTTCTCCAGGTCGATGTCGGCGGCGTGCTGCGTCGAGAGCACCACGGTGTCGAGACGCACAGGCGTGTTGCCCTGGTACTCGATGGTGACCTGAGTCTTTCCGTCCGGACGCAGGTAGCCGAGCACACCGTCCTTGCGGACCTTGGTCAGCTGACGCGACAGGCGGTGAGCCAGCGCGATCGGCAGCGGCATCAATTCGGGCGTGTCGTTGATCGCGTAGCCGAACATCAGACCCTGATCGCCGGCGCCCTGCGCATCCAGCGGGTCCGCCGCACCCTCCACGCGGGTCTCGTGCGCGGTGTCGACGCCCTGGGCGATGTCGGGCGACTGTGCGCCGATCCCGATGTTGACACCGCAGGTCTCGTAGTCGAAGCCCTTATCCGATGAGTCGTAGCCGATCTGCTTGATGCGGTCCCGCACGATCAGCGGGATATCGGCGAACGCTTCCTTGGCTTTGGTCGTGACCTCGCCCACCACGTGCACCTGACCGGTGGTCACCAACGTCTCCACGGCCACCCGCGACTTGGGGTCCTGGGCGAGCAGAGCGTCGAGCACGGAGTCGCTGATCGCGTCACAGATTTTGTCAGGGTGTCCCTCTGTCACTGACTCACTGGTGAACAGTCGACCATTGCCCACGTTCTCGTCCTTCCACACAAATTTTCGGATACAGCAATTTAGTTGATCAAACGATATAGCAGACCCGCAGGGCCCTTGTCAGGAGAACGGGTCAGTAACCTTCGCCTCTGACGACGTCTGAGATCGCGTCCACGATACGACTAGCCATCGACGTCTTCGAACCCAGCTCCAGTCCAGCCTCAGTACCGTCGGCAGCCAACAACCATCCGGCATTGTTGTCTACCTCAAAGGCCCGTCCGTCTCCGACGGCGTTGACCACCAACAGATCGCAGCCCTTGCGCTGCAGTTTGGCCCGGGCATGGAACAGGACGTCGCCGTTGGCGTCGCCGGTCTCGGCCGCGAACCCGACGATTGCGCGCATGTTCGGCAGCAGTCCGTCGCGCCGCGCACGCACCGCGCCGGCCAGGATGTCGTCGTTGCGAACCAGTGCGATCGACGACGGTTCGCCCGAGCTACCTTTTTTGATCTTGCTGGTTGCAACGTGTTCGGGCCGGAAGTCGGCGACCGCAGCGGCCATCACCAAAACGTGGGCGTCCGGCGCGTGTTTGGATACCGCGTCGGCCAGCTGCGCCGCAGAGCCGATCCGCACCACCTCGACGCCCGCGGGATCGGCCAAGCCGATGGTATTGCCCGCGATCAGTGTCACCTCGGCGCCGCGCTGAGCGGCCACCCGCGCCACGGCATACCCCTGCTTACCCGAGCTGCGGTTGCCGATGAAGCGCACTGGGTCGATGGGTTCACGCGTGCCCCCCGCACTCACCAGCACCTTCACGCCGGACAAATCGTGGGGCAGCGCATCGCCGCGGGCCAGCAAGAGCTCCGCGAAGGTGGCGATCTCTTCGGGCTCGGGAAGGCGACCAGAGCCGCTGTCGGCGCCTGTGAGCCGTCCGGAGGCGGGCTCCAGCACCACCGCACCCCGACGGCGCAATGTCGCCACGTTGTCGACGGTGGCCGGATGCAGCCACATCTCGGTATGCATGGCCGGCGCGAACAGCACCGGGCAACGCGCGGTGAGCAGCGTGGCGGTGAGCAGATCGTCGGCCCGGCCCGACACGGCACGCGCCAGCAGGTCGGCGGTCGCCGGAGCGACGACCACCAGATCGGCCTCCTGGCCGAGGCGCACGTGGGGCACTTCATGGACGTCGGTGAACACACCCGTGTGCACGGGAAAACCGGAGAGCGCCTCGAACGTGGCAGCGCCGACGAACCGCAGCGCGGACTCGGTGGGTACCACACGGACCTGATGGCCCGCCTCGGTCAGCTGACGCACCAGCGAGCACGCCTTGTAAGCGGCGATGCCACCCGCAACGCCGACGATGATCCGCTTAGGGCTCATTTGACGGGGACCCGCCCGTCTGCGGTGGGTCCTGGCGCCCGACGTACCTCGTCGATGAGGCTCACGCGTCGCGCTCCCGCCGGATTCCTTACTCGCCCTCGGTGTGCTCGAGGAGGTCGGAGTGGATCTCGCGCAGGGCGATCGACAGCGGCTTCTCCTGCAGGCCCGGCTCGACCAGCGGCCCGACGTACTCGAGGATGCCGTCGCCGAGCTGGTTGTAGTAGTCGTTGATCTGGCGCGCGCGCTTGGCGGCGTAGATCACCAGGGCGTATTTGCTCGACGCGCGGTCCAGCAGCTCGTCGATGGGCGGGTTGGTGATACCCAGCGGCGTGTCGTAGCCACCGAACGACGTGGCATCGGTTTCGACGGTGAGCGTGTCGGACTGCGTGTTGGTCACGTAGAAATCTCCTGGCGGATATTTGCTTGGGTGCAGGCCGCCGGAGGGTCCCGGGCGGCATGAGCCGAGCATCAACTGCTTGTCTTGGGGTTTTCTTTTACAGGTCTGGGGCCCGTCACACCGTGTCCGGTGCGGTTCCCACCAGCAAGGATACCAATTCAGCGCACGCGGTCTCCAATTGACTGTTCACGACCACGACGTCAAAGGCATCCTGAGCAGCCAACTCGGCCCTTGCGGTATCCAGCCGACGGGCAATGACGTCGGCGGTTTCGGTGCCGCGACCGCGCAAACGACCCTCCAGCGCCTCCCAGCTGGGCGGTGCCAGGAAGACTGCCAACGCCTCGGGCATGGCGGTCTTGACGGCGCGCGCACCGGCGAGATCCACCTCGATCAGCACGGGACGGCCCGCAGCCATAGCGTCACGAACCGGCTGGGCCGGCGTGCCGGACCGCTGCAAACCGCCGTGGATCTCTGCCCATTCGAGCAGGGCTCCGGTGTCGATCAGCCGCTGAAACTCCCGGGCATCGACAAAGTGGTAGTCCACACCGTCGGCCTCACCCGGACGCGGGTCGCGAGTGGTAGCCGAGACGCTGAAATACAGCTCCGGAATGCGGTCGCGCAGACAACGAACAACCGTCGACTTGCCGACCGCGGAGGGACCGGACAACACGACCACGCGGCCGTCCGGTCCCCCGCCATCGCTCACTGACCGCTTAGGAGGGGTCGAACTTTTCCAGCAGAGCCTTGCGCTGCCGGTCGCCGAGGCCGCGCAGGCGGCGCGTCGGGGCGATCTCCAGTTCGGTCATGATTTCCTGCGCCTTGACCTTGCCGACCTTGGGCAGGGCCTCGAGCAGCGCGGAAACCTTCATCTTGCCCAAGACTTCGTCGGTCTCGGCGTCCTTGAGGACCTGGGTCAGGTTGGTGCCGCCACGCTTGAGCCGATCCTTGAGTTCGGCCCGCGCTCGACGTGCGGCAGCAGCCTTCTCCAAGGCAGCCGCGCGCTGTTCGTCGGTCAACTGGGGAAGGGCCACGGGTTCCTCCGTCTCATTGCCATCTCGATCTCGTGTCGATGCCCGTTGTGATCTTCGGTATCGAAGCCACCTCGGTCACCGGCTGATATCGATGTTTTCCTGTCACGGCCGGGGTACACCAGCCAGCGACGACGACCGTACCCAGGCTGTCTGACGAAATCTAACCCCACCCCCGCGTTTAGGGGCCAAAGTCGCAGCGTGTAGGGCATGAACACATCGCTTCGGGCCGGCATGGCCGACGTTGCCGTTTACGTGACAGCACACCGCACACGTCGACCTGATCTGCATCAAAATGCCAGGTCACAGCCATTTTTCAGCTACCAGGGCGGGGCCCTCCGGCAAGGTAGCCACCCGGTGCCGCCGCGGTGGCGGGGCCCCGACGAGGTATTTCGCACGGTCAGAAAGTTCACGCGGCGTGTCGCGCGTGTCGGGACTGGCAGTTTCCCGTCACGGTGGAGGCGAATGTGGCGTCGCAATCCAAGGGTCCGGTATGCGTTCAGACCGTGCGGACGGCACCAAGTGGGTGGTGCCGTCAACGCATCCCGCAGCATCCAGCTAATTAGCATGCGATGCCCATCATACTTCTCGCGGACTCAATCCCGTTGATAATGAACAGTTCTCAAGTCGTTACCGGAAGCACAGGCACTGCATAGCGACGACAGAGAAACCACAAATGTCACATCCATAACGTCGTCTCTGCGCGGCCCAACCGGCGCTGCGCAACGACTGAAACGGAGTGACCAATGAACCTCAAGCGCATGGTGGCTGCGACGACACTCGCCGCGGGCGTCGGCACCGCCGGCCTGTTCGGCATTGGCCTCGGCACCGCTGCCGCCAACCCCGGCCCGCCCTGCAACGGCCCCGGCAACAGCTGCCAGCAACCCGGAGGCCCCCAGCACGACAACGACCCGCAGGGCGATCACCAGGGGCCTCAGGGCGGCCCACAGGGCCCGCAGGGACCTCAGGACGGGCCGCGGGGCCCGCAGGGACCTCAGGACGGCCCGCGGGGTCCGCAGGGCGGCCCGGCGCCATGGCTGAACCGTGGCATCGACCAGGCACGCAACGACCACCAGCCGTTCAACTGGCATGGCCAGCAGGTTCAGCCGCTGCCCGCCGGCAACGGTGACGGTTGGGGCTTCTGGTTCCTGGGTGTGTGGATCCCGCTGTGAGTCCGATACACAACCACAGAGCCGGCGCTCGTCGCCGGCTCCGTGGTTGTGCTCATGACGCGCTCACGACCGCGATCGCAGGGGCCCGACGATGAGGCTGCGCATGGCGACGGTCGGGCGCAGCAGCAGTTCCGGGTCGTCGGCAAGCCCGATGACGCGGGTGAGTTGTCGGGCCACGACGGCGTCGTTCCGCGCGGCGGCCTGTACCCGCTTGACGTAGCCGTTGAGCACGCGGACCGACAGGGGCCGCGCCCCGGGAATCTCCGGCAGGCTCAGGTCTGCGCCAGTCGCCAATTGCCACGCTTTGCCGATCGGTTTTGCGGCGGCGCGAAAAAACCGGGGTGCCAACTCCGTTGTTCCGCCGGTGCGCAGACACATCTGGAGAAGCTGCGCCTCGATGGCGGCGATCGTCATCCCCTGCGCATAGATCGGGTTGAAACTGCACATCGCGTCGCCCATCACCACCAGCCCGGTGGGCCAGCACCGCAGCTTGTCATAGCGACGCCACCTGGTCGCCGGAACGCGGTGCACGGCACTTTCGCCCACCGGTTCCGCGGCGCGCACGGCCTCCACCACATGCGCGGGAGCGAAACCCGCGATGAATGACGCGATATCGCCCAACCCGACCGGTGGTTCGACACCACGCAGCGCCGACACCGTGAGCATCGAGACGTCGTCCTCATTGCCGAGCATCGCCATGCTTGTGGGCCGACCGGGGACCGGACCGATGATCACCGCCAACTCGTTGAGCGCATCGGGCGGCAGCCGGATCGGTTGACTTACGTACACCAGTCGAACGTCGAGGCTTTCCTCAGCCGGCTTCTGATAGCCCATTTCCGCAAGGAATGCCGGCGTGCGACCCCCACGACCCGAGGCGTCGACCACCAGGTCAGCGGTAATCGACCGCTGCTCGTCGCCGGCGCGCTGACGGATCGTCACGCCAGCGACGTTTCCGTCTTCGGTCACCAACCCGACGACATCGTGCCCGTCGCAGATATCGACGTTCGCAATTGCGGAAACACGTTGTCGGACATGCTGTTCCAGCAGAGCTCTGCTCGGAAGGACGAATCGGAAGTCGTCGAACTGTCCGTTCCGCGGCAGCGGGTGACCCCCGGTTTCGACGTAGACCCTGGCCAGATCACCGGCGAAACACGGAGCCCCGGCCGCGGTGAGCCCGTCGGTGAAGCCCGGGAGGAAACCCTCGATGATGGAACAGCCCCGACCCCACAACAGGTGAGTATGCCGACCCTGAGGCACCCCTCGACGGTTCGCCGCCACTGACGGCAACACGTCGCGTTCCACCACCACGACGCGTTCGAAGTGATCGGAGAGCACACGTGCCGCCAGCAGTCCGGCCATGCTCGCGCCGAGCACGACCGCGCGTCCCGTTCCCATAGCCGCCCCCCGCGTCCGGCCGGCGCGGTGCCGTGCGCCGGCTGAGCATGATTATGGACGGCACTGCCCTCCGCAGGAACTGATTGGTGCTTCCGGCCGCGTCTGCGGCCGTCAAGCCAGGTGAGCGACGGCGTCGCGCAGGCGTTCGGCCGCCGCGCGAATGGCGGTGACGTCGGGTCCGGCCCGCAGCACTTCCCGAGACACCGCGGGCAGCAGCTGTCCGCGCTGCGCACCGCCGAGACCGGCCAGATGCTCCGGCCGTCCGCCCTGAGCACCCACACCGGGCACCAGCACCGGACCGCCGAGCGCACTCAGATCTGGCACCTCGCTCAGCGTCGCCCCGACGACGACACCCACCGAGCCCAGACCGTCACCGCCCCGGTTCTCCTGCGCTGCCGCATCCACGATCAACTGCGCCACCGTGCGGCCGGACGCCGTCTGCGCCAGCTGCACGCCGGCGCCCTCCGGATTGGACGTGGCCGCCAGCACGAACACACCGCGGCCGTTGGCGGTCGCCGTGTCCAGTAACGGCCGCAGGGATCCGAAACCCAGATACGGCGAGGCGGTCACGGCGTCACACGCCAGGGGCGAGTCCCCGGCCCACGCGTTCGCATAGGCCGCCATCGTGGTGCCGATGTCGCCGCGTTTGGCATCGGCGAGCACCAGCACCCCGCGCGAACGGAGCTCCGCCACAACGCCTTCCAGAACAGCGAAGCCGGCCGAACCATAGGCCTCGAAGAACGCCACCTGCGGCTTGACGATCGCGAACCCGGTGTAGGCCTCGACGCAGATCTCACTGAAGCGGGCCAACCCGTCGGCGCTCGCCGACAGCCCCCAGGCCGCCAGCAGCTCGGCGTGCGGATCGATGCCCAGACACAGCGGGCCCCGCGCCGCGACGGCACTGGCCAGGCGTGTTCCGAAGCTGCCCAACGTCAGCGCTCCAGCATGCTGTGTAATTCCTGCAGCGACCGGACGCCGATGTCACCGCGGATGCCGGCCTCGATCCCCTGCACCGCGGCTGAGGCCCCCTGCACGGTCGTGACACACGGGATGTTCATCTGCACTGCCGCCGAACGGATCTCGTAGCCATCGATGCGCGGACCGGAATTGCCGTATGGGGTGTTGATGACCATGTTCACCTCGCCGGCACGGATGGCATCCACCGCCGACTTCTGCGGCACGGATCCGCCTGGCTGCTCGAAGTGCTTACGGACCACCTCGCACGGAATTCCGTTGCGCCGCAGCATCTCCGCGGTCCCTTCGGTGGCCAATACCCGGAAGCCCAGATCGGCGAGTCGTTTCACCGGAAATACCAGTGAACGCTTGTCGCGGTTGGCCACCGACACGAACACCGTCCCCGCACCGGGCAGCGACCCGTAGGCGGCGGTCTGGCTCTTGGCGAACGCACTACCGAAGTCGGAGTCGATGCCCATCACCTCGCCGGTGGACTTCATCTCCGGCCCCAGCAGCGAGTCGACGTTCGACCCGTCCGCACGGCGGAATCGATGGAACGGCAGCACCGCCTCCTTCACCGCGATCGGGGCATTCGGGGCCGGGCTGGCGCCGTCCCCCTCGGCCACCAGCAGTCCCTCGGCGCGGAGTTCGGCGATGGTGGCGCCCAACATGATCCGGGCACACGCCTTGGCCAGCGAGATCGCGGTGGCCTTGGACACGAACGGAACGGTGCGGCTGGCGCGCGGGTTGGCCTCCAGTACGTACAGCACGTCGTCCTTGAGCGCGTACTGCACATTGAGCAGGCCGACGACTCCGATGCCGTGGGCGATCGCCTCGGTGGCTTTGCGCACCGCCGCCAGGTCGGCGCGGCCCAGCGTCACCGGCGGCAACGCGCAAGCCGAGTCGCCGGAGTGGATACCGGCTTCTTCGATGTGTTCCATCACGCCGCCGATGTAGATCTCGGTGCCATCGCACAGCGCATCGACGTCGATCTCGATGGCGTCTTCCAGGAACCGGTCGACCAGCACGGGATGCTCCGGTGACAGTTCGGTAGCCCGGGTGATGTAACCGCGCAGGGTCTCCTCGTCGTAGACGATCTCCATTCCACGACCGCCGAGCACATAGGACGGCCGCACCAATACGGGATAGCCGATGTCCGCGGCAATCTTGCGCGCCTGCTCGAAACTGGTTGCGGTGCCGAACTTCGGCGCGGGCAGCCCCGCGTTGGTGAGCACCTCGCCGAACGCGCCGCGGTCCTCAGCCAGGTCGATCGCCTCGGGCTTGGTGCCCACGATCGGCACCCCGGCCCGCTCCAGCCGTTCGGCCAGCCCCAGCGGAGTCTGCCCGCCGAGCTGCACGATGACTCCCACAACGCCGGGACCGCCCTGTCCCGACGCCTGCTCGGCGCGGTAGACCTCGAGGACGTCCTCGAAGGTCAGCGGTTCGAAGTACAACCGGTCGGCGGTGTCGTAGTCGGTCGAGACCGTCTCGGGGTTGCAGTTGACCATCACGGTCTCGAAACCGGCCTGGCTCAGCGTCGTTGCCGCATGCACGCAGGAGTAGTCGAACTCGATGCCCTGCCCGATCCGGTTCGGGCCGGAGCCGAGGATGAGCACCTTTGGCTTCTGGGTCTGCGGAGCCACCTCGGTCTCGGCGGCCGGGTCGAGTTCGTAACTGCTGTAGTGATACGGCGTGCGGGCCTCGAACTCGGCGGCGCAGGTGTCGACGGTCTTGTACACCGGATGGATGCCGAGGCGTTCGCGCAACGTCCGCACACCGTCTTCACCGGCCAATTCGGGTCGCAGCGCGGCGATCTGGCGGTCGGAGAGCCCGTTGTGCTTGCAGCGCCGCAACAAATCCTCGTTGAGTACGGCGGCGTCGATGATCTCGGTGCGCAGGCTCACCAATCCGGCGATCTGGTCGACGAACCACGGGTCCACTCCGGATGCCTGTGCCACCTCCTCGGCACTGGCCCCGAGCCGCAGCGCGAGTTCGATGTCGTAGAGCCGGCCGTCCTTGGGTACCCGCAGCCGGTCCAGAACCTCCTCGGCGCTCCCCTCGGGGGGCGCACCGGTCCAGAACCCGGCGCGCTTGGTCTCCAGCGAGCGCATCACCTTGCCGAGGGCCTCGATGAAGTTGCGGCCCAACGACATTGCCTCGCCCACCGACTTCATCGTGGTGGTCAGCGTGTCGTCGGCGCCGGGGAATTTCTCGAAGGCGAACCGCGGCGCCTTGACCACGACGTAGTCCAGCGTCGGCTCGAAGCAGGCCGGGGTTTCCTTGGTGATGTCGTTGACGATCTCGTCCAGGGTGTAGCCGATGGCCAGCTTGGCGGCCATCTTGGCGATCGGGAAACCCGTTGCCTTGGAGGCCAGCGCGCTCGACCGCGACACTCGGGGGTTCATCTCGATGACGATGAGCCGGCCGTCTTTCGGGTCGACGGCGAACTGGATGTTGCAGCCGCCGGTGTCCACGCCTACCTCGCGCAGGATCGCGATGCCCAGATCGCGCATCTGCTGATACTCGCGGTCGGTCAGCGTCATCGCCGGGGCCACGGTCACCGAGTCGCCGGTGTGCACGCCCATCGGATCGAAGTTCTCGATCGAGCACACCACCACCACATTGTCGTGATGGTCGCGCATCAATTCGAGCTCGAATTCCTTCCAGCCGTAGATCGACTCTTCGATCAGCACATTGGCGGTCGGCGACGCGGACAGTCCGTCCCCGGCCATCCGCTCGACGTCCTCGATGCTGGCAGCCATACCGGAGCCCAGCCCGCCCATGGTGAAACTCGGCCGCACCACCACCGGCAAACCGAGCTCGGCGACCGTGTCACGGACCTCGTCCATGGTGAAACAGACACGGCTGCGGGCGGATTCGCCACCGACCTTGGCGACGATGTCCTTGAATTTCTGCCGGTCCTCGCCGCGCTGGATGGCATCGAAGTCGGCGCCGATCATCTCGACGCCGTAGCGCTCCAGCACACCGTTGTCGTGCAGGGCCACCGCGGTGTTCAGCGCCGTCTGTCCGCCTAGGGTCGCCAGCAGGGCGTCGATCTTGTTGCCACGGGCGGCCTGCTGGGCGATCACCTTCTCGACGAACGCCGGAGTGATCGGCTCGACGTAGGTGTGGTCCGCGTACTCCGGGTCGGTCATGATGGTCGCCGGGTTGGAGTTGACCAGGCTGACCTGGATGCCCTCGGAACGCAGCACCCGGCACGCCTGGGTTCCCGAGTAGTCGAACTCGCAGGCCTGCCCGATGACGATCGGGCCGGAGCCAATCACCAGGACGTGGTTGAGGTCGGAACGGCGTGGCATCTCTACTTACTTCCTCCTGCGCGACCGTGCGCGTTTGTACACATATGCGCGGCGTGTCGCGTACCGACACGGACGCTCGCGGTGAACAGGGGATTCACTTGTCCCCCGCCATCAGCTCGACGAACTGGTCGAACAGGTACTCGGCATCATGCGGGCCGGCGGCGGCCTCCGGGTGGTACTGCACCGAGAACGCGCGACCGCTGACCAGCTTGATGCCTTCCACCACACCGTCGTTGGCGCAGGTATGGCTGACCACCGCGCGACCGAACGGGGTGTCGAACTCCTCGCCCGCCTCACCCTCGAGCGCGAACCCGTGGTTCTGCGCGGTGATCGCGACCCGGCCGGTGCTGTGGTCCATCACGGGGATGTTGATGCCGCGGTGCCCGAAGGTCATCTTGTAGGTCGACCGCCCCAGCGCCCGGCCCAGGATCTGGTTGCCGAAACAGATGCCGAACAACGGGATTCCGGCTTCGAGCACCTGTCGGGTGACCGCAACGATGTGGTCGGCCGTGGCCGGATCACCGGGGCCGTTGGACAGGAACACCCCGTCGGGCTTCAGGTCGGCGATGGCGTCGAACCCCGCGGAGGCGGGCAGCACGTGGCTGCGGATACCGCGCTTGGCGAAGTTACGCGGAGTGTTGGTCTTGATACCCAGGTCCAGCGCGGCGACGGTAAAACGTGGCGCGGCACCGCATTCGGGGCTGGGCTCCACCACGTACACCGAATCGGTGCTGACCTGCCCGGCCAGATCGGCGCCCAACATGGATTCCTGCCCGCGCACGCGCGCCAGCAGTTCCTCGGCGTCTTTCGCAGAAGACAGCGCCGCACCCGAGAACACCCCGGCCTTCATCGACCCGCGGGTGCGCAGGTGACGCACCACCGCGCGGGTGTCGATCCCGGCGATCCCGACGATGCCCTGACGCACCAGTTCGTCGTCGAGCGTGCCGGTGGCCCGCCAGTTCGAGGCCCGCGGCGAGGGATCACGAACCGCGTACCCAGCCACCCAGATCTTGTCCCCGCGGCTCTCGCCGTCCTCGTTGTTCCAGCCGGTGTTGCCGATCTGGGGAGCCGTGGCGATGACGATCTGGCGGTGATAACTCGGGTCGGTGAGCGTCTCCTGGTATCCCGACATTCCCGTCGAGAACACCGCCTCACCCAGCGTCTGCCCGAC
>DASUGW010000227.1:0-50854 GCA_036273805.1 Mycobacterium sp. | reverse complement strand
AGGTAGCGGAAATCATCAGGTGTTCCGAAGCGCGATGTGGGCGCGTAGTAGGACGTGACCTGATAGCCCCAGGACCCGCCGAATGGATGCTCGGCCACCGGAAGCATTTCCACGTGTGTGAAGCCCTGCGCAGCAACGTATTCGGTCAGCTGGTCGGCGAGTTGGCGGTAGGACAGTCCCGGCCGCCAGGAGCCGAGGTGCACCTCGTAGGTGCTCATCGGTTCGAAGACCGGGTTCTGGGCAGCCCGCTGTGTCATCCAGTCGCCGTCAGACCAGTTGTAGTCGCTGACGAAAACCCGCGAGGCGGTCTGGGGCGGTACTTCGGTGGCGAAAGCCATCGGGTCGGCGCGGTCGGTCACACTGCCGTCGGCGCCGTGTATGCGGAATTTGTACAGACCGTCCACGGGGAAGCCGGGCCAGAACAGCTCCCAAACCCCGCTGGACCCGAGCGCGCGCATCGGCGCATCGTTGCCGTTCCAGTGGTTGAAGTCACCGATCAGACTGATGCCCTTGGCATTCGGCGCCCAGACCGCGAACGACACTCCGTCGACGACGCCATCGGGGGTGGTGAAAGAGCGCGGGTGCGCGCCGAGCACGTCCCAGAGTTGTTCGTGGCGCCCCTCGCCGAACAGGTGCAGGTCGATCTCTCCCAGAGTCGGCAGGAAGCGGTACGCGTCGGCAACCGTGGGGCCGAAGGATCCGCCGTCCGGTGTCGGGTACCCGATCTCCAGGCGGTAATCGACGAGGTCGACGAAGGGCAGGGCGACAGCGAACAAGCCGGAATCGATGTGATGAAACGGGTATCGGTCCTCGCCGATGAGGGCGGTGACGGTCTTCGCGTGCGGGCGAAAGGCGCGGATCACCGTGTGATCGCCGTACTCGTGGGCACCCAGGATCGAATGCGGGTTGTAGTGCACGCCAGAGACCAGTCGGTGCAGGTCGCTGGGGTCGGGGGCGAGGTGTCTGCTCACGGTTTCGATCCGTGTCATCGGTAGGCTCCTTTCACTCGCGACGAAGAAGTGTGGCCCGGAACTGCTCAGGGATGCGCGGCATGTTCAAGACGTGTGCGACGGCCTTGGCCGGGTCGATGCGGATGTAATTCGACTGGCCCCACTGGTATTCCTCACCGGTGATCTCGTCGCGGACCCAGAACCGGTCCTCGGGTTGCATGCCCAACGCTTCCATATCCAGCCACAAGGTGGCCTGTTCGGGACCGAACGCATTGAGCGTCGCGACGACGAGCACCGTGTCCCCGGAGGTCGGGTCGAACTTGCTGTAGGCCAGCAGGGCGTCGTTGTCGATGCTGTGGAACTTTATTGTCCGCATCTGCTGCAGCGCGGGGTGCACCCGGCGAATCTCGTTGAGGCGGGTGATGAGTGGTTCCAGTGACTGCCCACGCTGGCGGGCGGCGTCGAAGTCCCGCGGGCGCAGCTCGTACTTCTCGGAGTCCAGGTACTCCTCGCTGCCTTCGCGTACCGCCTGGTGCTCGTAGAGTTCGTACCCCGAGTACACACCCCACAGCGGGCTCAGCGTCGCGGCCAGCACCGCCCGGATCGCGAACATACCTGGTCCGCCGTGCTGCAGGCTGGCGTGCAGGATGTCCGGGGTGTTGACGAAGAGATTAAGCCGCGCCTCATCGGCGTGCTGCGCGATCTGCTCGCCGAACTCGGTGATCTCCCACTTCGCCGTGCGCCAGGTGAAGTAGCTGTAGGACTGCGTGAAGCCGAGCCGGGCCAGTCCGTAGAGCCGCGCCGGGCGGGTGAACGCCTCCGACAGGAACAGCACGTCGGGGTCGATGTTCTTGACCTCGGCGATCAGCCAGGCCCAGAAGTTCGGCGGCTTGGTGTGCGGATTGTCGACGCGGAAGATCTTGACGCCGTGGCTGATCCAGTGCTGGACCACACGGAGCACCTCGGCGTACAGGCCGGCCGGGTCGTTGTCGAAGTTGAGCGGATAGATGTCCTGGTACTTCTTGGGCGGGTTCTCCGCATAGGCGATGGTGCCGTCCGGCAACTCGGTGAACCACTGCCGGTGTTCGCGTGCCCACGGGTGGTCCGGCGCGCACTGCAGCGCCAGGTCGATCGCCACCTCCATGCCGAGATCATTTGTCGCCGAGACAAATTCGTCGAAGTCCTCGATGGTGCCCAGTGCCGGGTGTACGGCGTCGTGGCCGCCCTCGTCGCTGCCGATGGCCCACGGCGAACCGACGTCGCCCGGAGTGGCCGTGACCGTGTTGTTGCGTCCCTTGCGATGGACCTTGCCGATCGGGTGGACCGGTGGCAGGTACACCACGTCGAAATCCATGTCGGCGATCCGCTGCAGCGCCTTGATGGCGGTGGCGAATGTGCCGTGCACCGGGTTTCCGGCTGCGTCACGGCCGCCGGTGGACCTCGGGAACATCTCGTACCAAGAGCTGAAGCGGGCTTCGGGACGATCTACCCACACCCCGAATTGCGAACCGCGCGTCAGCAGTTCGCGCAGCGGGTAGGCCGCCAACAGTTCGCCGAGCTCGGGTGAGAGGGCTTGGGCACTGCGCTGCCACGGATCGCCGGGCGCGCGCAGCGCCGTCGCTGCCGCCAGCAGTGGTTCGCGGCTGGTGCGGGGCACTCCGGTGGCAGCCCTGTCGAACAGTCGTGCGCCGAGGATGAGGTCGTTGGACAGGTCCGATTCGGTTTGGCCCGCTTCAAGTTTGGCGGTCACGTTGTGCTTCCAGGTGGCGATCGGATCGCCCCACCCGTCGATCCGGTAGGTCCACAACCCGACCGTGTCGGGAACGAATTGTCCGTGGAAGACATCAGGTTCGCGGCCCGGCGCCATCGGCAGCAGCCGAGGCTTCACCCGACTCGGCGCCGATACAACGGCTTCGATCGGCACGGCGGCCGGCGAGCGGGTCGGCGCGGGCACCAGTCGCGGGTAGGCCGGTCCGTGATAGCGCACGACGAGCGTCGCGGCGACGGCATCGTGCCCCTCCCGCCACACCGTGGCACGGACGGGCACCACCTCTCCGACGACGGCTTTGGCCGGGAACGTTCCGCCGGAAACGACGGGCGAGACGTCGTCGATCTCGATGCGACCGGGCACCCGGGGTTCTCCTTCGTGTCCGCTAGTGGGTCTTGACGCGTTCTCGTTGCGCTTCGGGTTAACCACTTCCCTTGCTCTTCACACCGTAATGTCCGCGACCAGGCGGTGAGTGCTGAAGGCGAACGTCGACTGTGGGCCATGGCGTCGTTACCCGATGTCAGTAATGTGATGACGTGTGAAAGCTCTCCGCCGTTTCACCGTTCGCGCACATCTGCCGGCACGCCTGGCGGCCTTAGAGCAGCTTGCGGTCAACCTCCGCTGGACGTGGCACCTGCCGACGCAGGCCCTGTTCGAGAGCATCGACGAGGTGTTGTGGACGCAGACCGCCGGTGACCCGTTGGCGCTGCTGGGAGCGGTGACGCCGGCTCGTCTGAACGAACTCGCCGCTGACGAGGAATTCCTGACCCGTCTCGACGCGCTGGCCTCCGATCTGTCGGACTATCTGAACCGGCCGCAGTGGTATCAGCATCAACACGGCCCCGACGATCAGCAGATGCCCGCCGGCATCGCCTACTTCTCGATGGAATTCGGCGTCTCCGAAGTGCTGCCCAACTATTCCGGCGGCTTGGGCATTCTGGCGGGCGACCACTTGAAGTCGGCCTCGGATCTGGGGTTGCCGCTGATCGCGGTGGGGCTCCTGTACCGATCCGGGTACTTCCGGCAGTCGCTCACCGCCGATGGGTGGCAGCATGAGAACTATCCCGCGCTGGACCCGCAGGGCCTGCCGCTGCGGTTGTTGACCGAGGTGACCGGGGAGCCCGTGCTGGTCGACCTCGCGATGCCGCACGGCGCCCAGCTGCGGGCTCGGGTCTGGGTCGCCCAGGTTGGCCGCGTCCCGCTGTTGCTGCTGGATTCCGACGTCCCGGAAAACGACCACGAGATGCGTGGCGTCACCGACCGGCTGTACGGCGGTGATCAGGACCACCGGATCAAGCAGGAGATCCTGGCCGGCATCGGTGGCGTGCGCGCGATCCGCGCATTCACCCGGATCGAAGGCCTGCCCGCACCCGAGGTGTTCCACATGAACGAGGGGCACGCCGGGTTCCTGGGGGCCGAGCGCATCCGGGAGTACATAGCGTCGGCGGGCCTGGACTTCGACACCGCGCTGACCGTGGTGCGGGCCTCGACCGTGTTCACCACCCACACGCCGGTACCCGCCGGAATCGACCGGTTCCCGATGGACATGGTGCGCAGCTACTTCGCCGACGATCGCCCGAACCCGCTGCTGCCGGGCGTGGCGCTGGACCGTGTGCTGGACTTCGGCGCCGAGGACGACCCCACCAAGTTCAACATGGCCCACATGGGTCTGCGGCTGGCCCAGCGCGCCAATGGTGTGTCACTGCTGCACGGCAAGGTGAGCCGGCACATGTTCAGCGGGTTGTGGCCGGGCTTCGACGAGCGCGAGGTGCCGATCGGCTCGATCACCAACGGGGTGCACGGGCCGACCTGGGCCGCGCCACAGTGGCTGGAGCTCGCCTACGCGCTGGCCGGCGACGACCCGCTGACCGAACCCGCGACGTGGCTGCGGGTGCAGCAGGTCGAGCCGGCTCTGATGTGGTCCATCCGTTCCCAGCTGCGCCGCCAGCTGGTCGAGGACGTGCGGGACCGGCTGCGCAGCTCGTGGTTGGAGCGCGGTGCCACCGATGCGGAATTGGGTTGGATAGCAACGGCATTCGATCCGGACGTGTTGACCATCGGGTTTGCCCGGCGAGTGCCGACGTACAAGCGGCTGACCCTGATGCTGCGTGACCCGGAGCGGCTCGAACGACTGCTGCTCGACGAGGAGCGGCCGATCCAGCTCATTGTCGCGGGCAAGTCCCATCCAGCCGACGACGCCGGCAAGGCGCTGATCCAGCAGGTGGTGAAGTTCGCCGACCGGCCGCAGGTGCGCCACCGCATCGCGTTCCTGCCGGACTACGACATGTCGATGGCACGGTTGCTGTACTGGGGCTGCGACGTGTGGCTGAACAATCCGCTGCGACCGCTGGAAGCCTGCGGTACCTCAGGCATGAAAAGCGCGCTGAACGGCGGCCTGAATCTCTCGATCCGCGATGGTTGGTGGGACGAGTGGTACGACGGCGGGAACGGGTGGGCGATCCCCACCGCCGGGGGCGTCACCGACGAAACCCGCCGCGACGACCTCGAGTCGGCGGCGTTGTACGGGCTGCTGGGAGATTCGGTGGCACCGCGGTTCTATGACCGCGACCCTGACGGGGTGCCAGGCCGGTGGGTGGAGATGGTGCGTCACACCCTTCAGATGCTCGGTCCGAAGGTGCTGGCGTCGCGCATGGTGCGGGACTACACCGAGCAGTACTACGTGCCGGCGGCGTTGTCGTCGCGGCGAACCGTCGGGACGTCGTTCAGCCCGGCCAAGGCGCTCACCGCGTTCTGCGAGAAGGTGCGGGCCGCCTGGCCCAGTGTGGCGATCACCGAGGTGGACAGCACCGGTCTGCCCGATACCCCCCTGCTGGGAGCGGAACTGACGCTCACCGCGACGGTGCAACTGGCCGGTCTGCGGCCCGACGAGGTGGCCGTCCAGGCAGTGCTGGGACGCGTCGACAGCAGCGACGAACTCGTCGACCCGATCACCGTCCCGATGTCGCACTCCGGTCAGGACGGTGGGTTGGACGTGTTCGCGACGACGACGCCACTGCCGGCGGCGGGGTCGATGGGCTACACCGTCCGCGTGCTGCCGCATAACGATCTGCTCGCGGGCGATAACGAATTGGGATTGGTCCGGCTGGCATAGCCGTGTAGCCCGCTAAGTTCCTTGGGTGTTGCGGGGACGGTTCGGCGTGCTCGTCGGCGTCGTCGCGCTGATGGCAGGTTCCGCTGCACCCGTTTCCGCCGAGCCCGGATTGTCCGACGGCGCAGTCGTACCCGTCGAATCAGCTGCCGCGACGGTGGCGGCTTCCGCACCGCCGGCCGATGATGGGGCGATCGAGTCCGCGCCGGCGGCGAGCAGTGTCGCCCCGGACGGCTGGACGTTGACGGTCGGAGCCAACCACGAACTGCTGAAGGTGGTGCACCCGCTGACCACCGCGCTGTCCTCGCGTGACTACGAAGTGAGCGCGGTGTTCAACGGCTCACTGCGGGGCCCTGACGGCGCCGCACCGCCACACGGGCTGCTGGAGGTCGGCTATCAGATCGGCTGCGGCATCGACATGAGCACATCGCAAGGCGTGACCATCTCGGGCAGTGCCGGAATCACACCGTCGATCGGCCTGGGTGGCATCGAAACCGCATCGCCGCTACCGGAATTCCTCAATCCCATTGTGCTGGCGCCGATGACCGGTGGTGTCGCGGTGGGCCTCAAACCGGGCATCGTGAACATCGTGCCCGTGGTCAAAAAGGAGTTCACCGGGGCGGATCCGTGGGTGTCGGTCAACGGGTTCCACGTCAAGATCGACGGTTGCGTGGGGCAGTCCTACATCCGGTCCTACGCGGTGCTGATGCATTCGACGGATCAGTCCGAGTCCCTGCAGGCGTATTACGGCACCACCAAGCAAGTCTGACCGCACACCGGCGCGTCAGGGGAAGCGTTTGAGGCAGCGCTGCACGTCGCCGAGCACGCCGATGCGGAACGCGTCGATACGGGAGAAGCCGGCCGGCACCGTGTCGCCGTTCACGTCGCCGGCGGCCAGGCCGTTGGTCAACAGCCCGGCCACCGCCTCGTCGAGATCACCCGCCGTCAACGCGACGGTGTTGCCGTCCGGTGTGTGCACGCCGTCGGCCAGCTTCGTGGTCGCCACACCGGTGAGGCATGCGGTGCGCAGTCCGGCCTCGGCGGTGTCGAGGACCAGTCCACCCTGCTGGTGCTGAAGCGAAAGCATGTAGCGGGACATCAGGATCGAGTAGGCGGTGTTGTCCCCGGACAGCGCCGAGAGCATGTCCTCGTCGGTCTGCGGGGTGCCGATCTTCTTCAGCCCCGCGAGGTCGACGGTGACGGTGTTGGTGGCCGGGCAGAACGAGGCCGGAGGGCTGGGCCGGGCATCGGGACATTTGCGGGCCGCCGCAGCGTCAAAGCTCAGCGTCGGTGGCTTGGCCGGCCGGAACAAGATGTTCATCGCATCGATGATGGCGTGTACCGACTCCTCGGAGACCGGCCATTCACCGGACTCGTTGCGCTGCAACGCGACTGGCAGATCACCGCGACGCTGAGCGATCTCCTTGGCGTCGATCGCCGCGCACGCCTTGGGGCCGTCGGTGAACCCGAATTGGAAGGCCGAGATCCGCTCGAACGCCGACCCGTGCGCGTCCTCGTCGGCGCCGCGGTAAGCGTCGTCCTCGGACAGCAACGGGTCGCGGAACGAGATCATGCTGGCGAGCAGATTGTTCAGGCCGTCACCGGTGGACAGCGTGAAACGCGGTGAGTTGCCCTCGGCAACCCAGCGCATATAAGCGCCGGCGAAACAGTCCGCCTGCTGCTCGCCGACCAGAGTGGGTGTGCCGCGTTGATTCAGTTTGGCCTGCCGCTGCACCGAGTGCCCGTATTCGTGCGCGAGCACCATGGTGATGGCCATGTCGCCGTAGGCCTTGCGCAGCGCCGGCAACAGGACGCCGCGATCCCAGCCGATCGTGTTATCCAGTGGGCAGAAGGCGGCATTCACCAGACCGCTGGTGTCTTCGTTGCAGAACGTTCCGCTGTAGTCGTCGGGATCCCAGGAGATCAGTTCCGACACCGGCTTGAACGCCCCGGGGAAGGTCTCGCTGAAGGCTTGCCCCCAGTACTGCTCGATGTCGGTGACCGATTGTGCGGCCAGTTGGTCGATGTTGCCTCCGTCACCGGACTCGACGTCGCGGGCCTCACGGGGAGCGTTGGGCCGCAACCCGGTTGGCCCGTCAACCGCACGCAGGCCCGCGACCTTGAACGGGTCGGCGAACACTGATGTCGGTGCTCCGCTCACGACTGTCGAACACGCGGCTAGCAGGGCAACGCCGGTGAGGGCCACGGTGAGAAGCCCTGCGCATCGGTGTCGGCGCATCGGCGTTACCTCTCGGTGGAATCGAACTCGCGGTGGGACGGTGCTTGCCAGGATAGTGCTGCACGGGCCGGCGTGACTTCGATTGTGTTGCCGGTCAACGCGTGCCCGGCGGGCCACCGGGCGCCGCCTGTCCATCGCGCAGACGGCTCAGCGCGGCGCGCACCGTGGCGGGATCGGTGGTCTGCCAGAACGGCGGCAGACCGGCCCTGAGGTAACTCCCGTAGCGTGCGGTCGCCAGCCGGGAATCCAGAATGGCCACCACGCCACGGTCGTCGGCGCGGCGCAACAACCGGCCGGCGCCCTGCGCGAGCAGCAACGCCGCATGGTTGGCGGCCACCGCCATGAACCCGTTACCGCCGCGGGCGGCGATGGCGCGCTGCCGCGCGGTCAGCAGTGGGTCGTCGGGCCGCGGGAAGGGGATGCGGTCGATGAGCACCAGCGACAGGGCCGGACCCGGCACGTCGACGCCCTGCCATAACGACAGCGTGCCGAACAGCGATGTCTCCGGGTCGGCGGCGAATGCTTCCACCAGCGCGGCGGTGCCATCGTCGCCCTGGCATAGCACCGGGGTTTGCAGCTGCTTGCGCATCTGTTCGGCGGCAGCCCGGGCTGCCCGCATCGACGAGAACAGACCCAGGGTGCGACCGCCGGCCGCGGTGATCAGCTCGGCGATCTCGGTCAGTTGGGCGGGGGAGTCGGTCGCGTCGGGGCCGCCGCGGCCCGGCGCCGGCAGATGCGCGGCGATATAGAGGATGCCGGACCGTGCGTGGTCGAACGGCGAGCCGACATCCATTCCCGTCCAGCGGGCTTCGGTGTCCAGGCCGCGCAGGCCCCAGTTGCCGGCCATGGCGTCGAACGATCCGCCGATGGTCAGGGTGGCCGAGGTCAGCACCGTCGTGGCGCGGCCGAAGACCCGGGCCCGCAGCAGGCCGGCCACCGACAGCGGCGCCACCCGCAGCACCGGGCGCACCGAACCGCGGTTGTCTTCATGGTCCAGCCACACCACCTCGTTGCGTTCGGTGATTGGCGCGTCGAAGGACCCGAGAATCCGTGCCGCGGTGTCGGTGACCTCGCTGAGCGCTGAGATCGCCTCCGAGCGCGCGGCGGCGGCCTGCGGGTCGCCGGGCGCCGGGTTGATGGCCGCACGGGCTCCGTGGGCGGCGTCGCGCAACAACGTCAGGTAGCCGGCCAGCTCCTCGTCGAGAATGTCGATGCGTCCCGGGGTCGCGTCGTGGATCGCCGAGGTCAGAGTGGCGACCGCCGCGTCGAGGCGGTCGATCAGCTCGGGGCCGACCAGCCTGCTGGCGCGCCGGATGGCGACCCCGAGCGCCGTCGCGGTCAACTCCGCGGTCGCCACACCGGTGACGCGGTCGACCAACTCGTGCGCCTCGTCCACAACGAGCAGTTCATGCTCGGGCAGCACCGTCGATTCGGCGATGGCGTCGATGGCCAGCAGCGCGTGGTTGGTGACGACCACGTCGGCCAGTCCGGCCTTGCCGCGGGCCTTTTCGGAAAAACACTCGGTGCCAAACGGGCAGCGGGCCATTCCGATGCACTCCCGCGCCGACACGCTGACCTGGGACCACGCCCGGTCCGGGACACCCGGGCGCAGCTCGTCGCGGTCACCGGAGGTGGTCTCCTCGGCCCAGGCGGTCAGTCGCTGCACGTCACGGCCCAGTGCGCTCGCGGCGAACGGCTCGAACAGCTGCTCCTGATCCGCCGGGGTGTCGTCCGCTGAGCTGTTGTGAATCTTGTTGAGGCACAGGTAATTTCCCCGGCCCTTGAGTAGGGCGAACGTCGGCTTGTGCGGCAGGGCCGGTGCCAGCGCTTCGGTCAGCCGCGGCAGATCGCGGTCGACGAGCTGGCGTTGCAGCGCGATCGTTGCCGTCGATACCACCACGGGGCCGCGTTCTTCGTCCTTATTGGCGGCCACGGCCAGCGCGGGCACCAGGTAGGCCAGCGACTTGCCGGTGCCGGTGCCGGCCTGGACGGCGAGGTGTTCGCCGCTGTCGAAGGCGTGGGCCACCGCCTCGGCCATCTGGATCTGGCCGGGGCGTTCGCTGCCGCCGAGTGCGGCCACCGCGAGCGCCAGCAACTCGGCCACCGCCGCGGCTATGGCGCCACGATCCGGGTCGGGATGGCCGGTTCGCCGTGGGAGAGCTTGAGCCCCTCCCACGGAAGGCTGCGCAGGCCCGCGGCCACACGGTCCCGCGCGGCGGCCAGCGCGGTATCGGCGACCGGCTCGCCACCGCGCACCAAGGGCACCACCAGCGCCCGGGTGGGCGCGTCGGCGCGCGGCGAGACCGGCGACAGGTCCGCGCCGTGGACGACCTCTTCGACGATCGTGCCCGACGCGCGGGCCACCCGGGTAGCCGCCTTGCGTCCGCCGAGGGACTCCTTGTGGGTGCTGCGTTTCTGCACCGCCAGCCCCTCCACTTCGACGAGTTTGTAGACCATGTTGGCGGTGGGCGCACCCGAGCCGGTGACCAGGGTGGTGCCGACGCCGTAGGAGTCGACAGGCTCGGCGCGCAGCGCGGCGATCGAATACTCGTCGAGGTCCCCGGATACGACGATCTGTGTGCGCGTTGCTCCCAGCTCATCCAGCTGGGCGCGCGCCTGTCGGGCGAGCACACCCAGGTCGCCGGAATCGATCCGGACCGCCCCGAGCCCGGGCCCCGCAGCCGCCACGGCGTTGGCGATTCCCTCTGTGACGTCGTAGGTGTCGACCAGCAGTGTGGTGCCGGCGCCGAGCGCGGCGACCTGTGCGCGGAACGCCGCCTGCTCATCGGGTCCGTCGGCGCTGGTGTAGAGCATGGTGAACGCGTGCGCGCTGGTGCCGAGCGCGGGCACCCCGTAGCAGCGCCGGGCCTCGAGGTTGGACGTTCCGTCGAACCCGGCGATGTAGGCCGCCCGGGCCGACGCCACCGCCGCACGTTCATGGGTGCGCCGGGAACCCATCTCGATCAGTGTGCGCCCATCGGCGGCGCTGACCATGCGCGCGGCGGCCGAGGTGATTGCGCTGTCGTGGTTGAAGATCGACAGCGCCAGCGTCTCCAGCAGCACGCATTCGGCGAAGCTGCCCTGCACCGAAAGCACCGGCGAGTTGGCGAAGTACAACTCGCCTTCGGCGTAGCCGTCGATGTCGCCGGTGAATCGGTAGCCGCGCAAGAACTCCAGCGTCTGATCGTCGAGAAATTCCGCCAGTGACTGCAGTGCTTCGTCGTCGAATCGGAACTCCCGCAGCGCTTCCAGAAATCGGCCTGTTCCGGCGACCACGCCGTAGCGGCGGCCGTCGGGCAGCCGGCGGGCGAATAGTTCGAACGCGGTGCGCCGGTGCGCGGTGCCGTCGCGCAGGGCTGCGGAAAGCATCGTCAGCTCGTACTTGTCGGTCAGCAGGGCCACCGTCACACGGTCACCGTAACGGCTTGTCCGGCCTGGGACCGGCGGCCTCGCTCATCGCGGTGAACACTGCCTTGCTGCGACGGTATCCTTGCAGGCATGGCTGCGCCCGCACCGACCAAGCCTGGATTCGCCCGCCAGGCCGAGGCAGACGCTCTTGAGGACACGCAGCGGCCCTGGGTGACCATCGTGTGGGACGACCCGGTCAACCTGATGAACTACGTCACCTACATCTTTCAGAAGCTCTTCGGCTATTCCGAGCCGCATGCCACCAAACTCATGCTTCAGGTGCACAACGAGGGCAAGGCGGTGGTGTCGGCGGGCACCCGGGAGTCGATGGAAGTCGACGTCACCAAGCTGCATGCTGCCGGCCTGTGGGCCACGATGCAGCAGGACAACTGAGAGCGGCCGTGCGTAAATGGAAGCGGGTCGATGCCGCTGACGGACCCCGCTTCCGTGCCGCGCTCGAGCCGCACGAGGCCGGGCTGCTGCGCAACATGACAACGTCACTCATCGAAATGCTCGACGGCCGAGAAGCGTCGTCGCCGGTCGACGAACTGCAGCAGATCACCGGAATGCGGACCGGTCATTCGCAGCCACCCGAAGACGCCACCATGGCCCGGTTGCTTCCCGACTTCCACCGCCCCGACAATTCCGGTCCGGCCGACAGCATCAACAGCGCGTTGCGCAGCCTGCACGAGCCGGACATCATCGACGCCAAACGTCAAGCGGCACAATGCTTGCTGGATACCTGCCCAGCCGGTGGCGGACGTTTCGAGCTTGCCCAGGACGATGCCAACGCGTGGATCGCGGCGGTCAACGACATCCGGTTGGCGCTCGGCACGATGCTCGGCATCGGCCCCGACGGTCCCGAGCAGCTGCCCGCCGAGCACCCCATGGCCGGGCATCTCGACGTGTATCAGTGGTTGACGGTGGTGCAGGAATATTTGGTGTTGGCGTTGATGGATGGGCCGCGACGATGAGCGCGGTCACCGGGTTCGGGTCGATCACCGATGTCGCGGGAATCCTCGTTGGACAGCAGCAGCGCATCGATGCGGACGTCGCGCTGGGTTCGGGTTGGGCGACGGGCACGACCGTGGTGCTGGCTCCGCCGCGAACGATCGGGGCGGTCGACGTCCGAGGCGGCGCACCGGGCAGCCGGGAAACCGATCTACTGGACCCGGCCAACAGCGTGCGGTTCGTCGACGCCGTCGTGCTCACCGGTGGCAGCGCATACGGCCTGGCCGCCGCCGACGGGGTCATGGGCTGGCTCGAGGCGCAGGGCCGCGGCGTGCAGATGGACGGCGGGCTGGTGCCGATCGTGCCCGCAGCGGTGGTCTTCGACCTGCCTGTGGGCGGCTGGCAATGTCGCCCTACGGCGCAGTTCGGTGCCGACGCAGTCGCCGCAGCCGGAGTCGACGTCGCGCTCGGGAACGCCGGTGCCGGCGCCGGCGCCCGGGCCGGAGTGCTCAAGGGCGGCTTGGGAACAGCGTCGGTGTACCTCGACGACATCGGCGTCACGGTCGGTGCCGTCGTCGCGGTGAATGCGGCGGGCAATGTTGTGGACCCCGAGACCGGTCTGCCATGGATGCGTCACCTCGCCGATGCCTTCGGCCTCACCGCGCCGCCGCCGGACCAGGTCGCCGCCCTCGCTGAGCGGGACCGCGAATTGAATCCGTTGAACACCACGATCGCCGTGGTCGCCACCGACGCCGCATTGAGCCCGGCGGCGTGTCAGCGCCTCGCGGTTGCCGCGCATGACGGTCTGGCCCACGCCATCCGCCCCTGCCACACGCCGATCGACGGCGACACGGTGTTCGCGTTGGCCACCGGCGCAGTCACGGTGCCCCCGGATCCCGATACCCCGGAGGCGATGTCGCCGGAGACCAAACTGGTGGCGGCTCTCGGTGCCGCCGCCGCCGATGCGCTGGCGCGGGCGGTGCTGGTCGGTGTGATCGCCGCCGAGCCCATCGCGGACGTCCCCACATATCGGAGCCTGTTGCCGGGCGCCTTCACGAGTGCGGAGAAGCCATGAGCACACTGCCGGACTATCCGGCGTCGGGTCAGCCCGGCAAGCCGGAGAAGCCGCCGACGTGGAAGGTCGGTGCCGCGACGATCGTGACGTTCGTTGCGCTGCTCTACCTCATCGAGCTGTTCGACGTGCTCTCCGGCCACCGGCTGGAGCTGCACGGCATTCGCCCATTGGAGGCCGACGGCTTGTGGGGCATCATCTTCGCCCCGCTCCTGCACGCCAACTGGGCTCATCTGATCGCCAACACGCTGCCCGCGCTGATCCTCGGGTTCCTGGTGACGCTGACCGGTATGTCCCGGTTCGTCTGGGCGACTGCGATCGTCTGGATTGTCGGCGGGTTCGGGACCTGGCTGCTGGGAAGCATCGGTCAGTGCACCGCGGCGACACCCAACCACATCGGCGCCTCCGGGCTGATCTTCGGGTGGCTCGCCTTCCTGCTGGTTTTCGGATGGCTCACCCGCCATGTGTGGCAGATCGTGGCCAGCATCGTGGTGTTCTTCATTTACGGCGGCGTCCTGTGGGGCGCGGTGCCGATCCTCAACCAGTGCGGTGGGGTGTCCTGGCAGGGGCACTTGTGCGGGGCCGTCGCCGGCGTGCTGGCGGCCTACTGGTTGTCTGCACCGGAGCGTGAGGTCCGGCGCCGGCGCAAACAAGGTCAGCAACCCCCGTATCGGGCGTCGTGACCGCATCACCGGATCCCAATGCGCCCGTCGGGGTTTTCGACTCCGGCGTCGGCGGGCTCACGGTCGCGCGGTCGATCATCGATCAACTGCCCGCCGAAAACATGATCTACATCGGCGACACCGCCAACGGACCCTACGGGCCGCTGCCGCTGGCGCAGATCCGCGCACACGCCCTGACGATCATGGACGATCTGGTTGAAAGTGGCGTCAAGGCGCTGGTGATCGCCTGCAACTCGGCGTCGTCGGCGTGCCTGCGCGACGCCCGGGAACGCTACGACGTGCCCGTCGTGGAAGTGATCCTGCCCGCGGTGCGGCGTGCGGTCGCTGCCACCCGCAATGGGCGGATCGGTGTGATCGGCACGCAGGCGACCGTGACCTCCCACGCCTATCAGGATGCGTTCGCAGCGGCGGTCGGAACCGAGATCACCGCGGTGGCATGCCCGCGGTTCGTCGACTTCGTCGAGCGGGGTGTCACCAGCGGCCGGCAGGTTCTCGGTCTGGCCGAAAGCTACCTGGAGCCGTTGCAGGACGCCGGCGTCGACACCCTGGTGCTCGGCTGCACCCACTATCCGTTGCTGTCGGGATTAATCCAGCTGACGATGGGCGACAGCGTGACCCTGGTGTCTTCGGCGGAGGAAACGGCCAAAGATCTGTTGCGGGTGCTCACCGAAAAAGATCTGTTGCGCCCGGGTCCTGAGGCCGGAATGGCGGCGCCGTCTTGGCAATTCGAGGCCACCGGAGATCCCGAAGCCTTCCTCAAATTGGCGGCGCGTTTTCTGGGCCCGGCCATAACGGGGGTCGTACCTGTTCAGCGTCACGTCAGCGCTCGCGGGTGACTCTCAGCGCATTCTGAAGACAAACCCCCGATGTTTTTCTCAATGTGCTAGTGGGCATGGCAAAGTAGTGTCTGTGCGAATCACGGTCCTCGGCTGTTCAGGCAGCGTCGTCGGCCCTGACTCGCCTGCGTCCGGGTATTTGCTGAACGCCGCCGACACCCCACCGCTGGTACTGGACTTCGGTGGTGGCGTTCTCGGTGCGCTGCAGCGCCATGCCGATCCGGGCGAAGTTCAGGTGTTGTTGTCGCACCTACACGCCGATCATTGTCTGGATCTTCCCGGGCTTTTCGTCTGGCGTCGCTATCACCCGAATCCGCCCAAGGGCCGGTCGCTGATGTACGGACCCACCGACACGTACTCGCGTCTGGCGGCAGCCTCGTCGCCGGAGGGCGGGGAGATCGATGACTTCACCGACATCTTCGAGGTTCGTTCCTGGAGTGACGGTGTGCCGGTGCAGCTCGGTTCGCTGGAGGTGACGCCGCGGGTGGTGGCTCATCCCACCGAGTCCTATGGCATGCGGTTCACCGATCCGTCGGGGGCGGTGTTCGCCTTCAGCGGCGATACCGCGGTGTGCGAGTCGGTGGTCGAGATCGCGCGCGGCGCGGATGTGTTTCTCTGCGAGGCGTCGTGGACTCACGATCCGCAGAACCGGCCGCCGAACGTCCACCTGTCCGGCACCGAGGCGGGCGAGATCGCCGCGGCGGCCGGTGTTTCAGAGTTGCTGTTGACCCACATCCCGCCGTGGACCTCCCGCGAGGACGTGATCAGCGAGGCCAAGGCCGCATTCGACGGGCCGGTGCGGGCCGTGGTGTGCGGCGAGACCTTCGAGGTCACCCGCACCTGAGACCACACCGTTCCTGAAGCACGCTGTCGAGTGTGCATTCAGGTTTCGCGTATTTGTATGCCACTCTCGACGCCGTTGCGTCTCGCTCTCCCGATAGGGTGGCCTCGTGCCAGAACGCGAAGACGGCCGCGCCGACGACGAGCTGCGACCGGTAACCATCACGCGGGGTTTCACCTCGCACCCGGCCGGTTCGGTGCTCGTTGAATTCGGGCAGACCCGGGTCATGTGCACGGCGTCGGTCACCGAGGGCGTGCCCCGTTGGCGTAAGGGTTCCGGACTGGGCTGGCTCACCGCCGAGTACGCGATGCTGCCCGGCTCCACCCACACCCGCTCAGACCGTGAGTCGGTGAAGGGCCGCGTCGGTGGGCGCACCCAGGAGATCAGTCGACTCGTCGGGCGTTCATTGCGGGCCTGCATCGACCTGCGCGCGCTGGGCGAGAACACCATCGCCATCGACTGCGACGTGCTGCAGGCCGACGGCGGTACCCGCACGGCTGCCATCACGGGGGCGTATGTGGCGCTGGCGGATGCGGTCACCTATCTCGGCGCCGCCGGCAAGTTGTCTGATCCGCGTCCGCTGTCCTGTGCGATCGCCGCCGTCAGCGTCGGTGTGGTCGACGGCCGGGTGCGGGTGGACTTGCCGTACGAGGAGGATTCGCGCGCCGAGGTCGACATGAACGTCGTCGCCACCGACACCGGCACCCTGGTGGAGATTCAGGGCACGGGGGAGGGTGCGACGTTCCCGCGCTCGACGCTCGACAAGATGCTCGACGCCGCGCTGGGGGCCTGCGACACGCTTTTCGCGATCCAGCGTGAGGCTCTGGAAGCGCCCTACCCGGGCGTGTTGCCAGAGGGGCCGGCGGCGAAGAAGTCGTTCGGCAGCTGAGGTCATGACCCGCGTTCTGGTGGCCAGCCGCAATTCGAAGAAGCTGGCGGAGCTGCGCCGGGTGCTCGACGCCGCAGGTGTGTCGGGCCTGGAGCTGGTGTCGCTGCGCGACGTGCCGGAGTACCCCGAGGCTCCGGAGACCGGCGCGACGTTCGAGGAGAACGCGCTGGCCAAAGCGCGTGACGGGTTCGCTGCCACCGGATTGCCTTGTGTGGCAGATGATTCCGGGCTGGCCGTCGATGCCCTCAATGGGATGCCGGGCGTGCTGTCGGCGCGCTGGTCGGGCAGCCACGGCGCCGACGAGCAGAACTACCGTTTGCTCCTGGCGCAGCTCGTCGATGTTCCCGAGGAACGCCGAGGGGCGGCGTTCGTATCGGCCTGTGCGCTGGTGCACGCCGGTGGGGAGACGGTGGTGCGCGGCGAATGGTCCGGAGGGATCGCCCGATCCCCGCGCGGAGAGGGCGGATTCGGCTACGACCCGATCTTCGTCGCGGACGGTTCGGAGCGTTCGGCCGCACAGCTGAGCCCCGAGGAGAAGGACGCCGACTCGCACCGGGCCCGTGCACTGGCCCAGTTGGTGCCGGCGCTGCGTGCACTGGTCTGAGTGCGCCCCTGCGGGGTGCCGACGTTCGGGTCGGTCAGCAGTCGCAGCACCATCGCCAGCGGAATCGTGATCCCCAGTGTGACTGCGTAGAGGCCCAGCAGCGATCCGGTGAACAACGGCCAGTCCAGAATCACGTTCATCGCCAGTGCCATCACGACCACGTGTAGCAGGAAGATCTCATAGGAGATCTCGCCCAGCCACACCAGTGGCCGGCTGCTCAACAGGCGGGTGTACCAGCCGCGGTCGCCGAGCGCGGCCGGAGCCAGCGCCAGCGTGGCGACCACCGCGTAGAGAACGGACTTCGCCACCGGCATCCAGGGCGCATCAGGGCCGATGATGTGACCCCCCAGCGGTGTCGCCGTCAACAGAAAAGCCGCTGCGGCGACCGGCAACACCACCGACGCGCGGCACCGCACACCCATCTCCCGCAGCACCGCCAGCGCCATGCCGCCGGCGAACCAGGGTAGATGCCCCGGCAGCCACATGCCTGCGGAGTTCGGCAGCCAGTCGGTGGTGTACACGACGGTCAGCCACAGCGGCCCTACCGCGGCCAGGGCGGCCAGGGCCGTGAGTAATGCGGTAGGTCGCCACCGTCGGCCGCAGAGCCGGGTCATGAGCAGATACGCCAGCACCGGCAGAGCGACGTAGAACGACACCTCGACCGCCAGGCTCCACATCTGCGAGAGCCCCGTGTGCAACGTGGTGATGAGGTAGTCGTCGGTGTAGATCTGTGTGAGGGTCAGATACCGCAACAGTCCCAGCCAACTCTGTCCCGGGTTGGGTCCAGGGGTGAAGATCGTGTAGATCCCGAACGTCAACAGCACGGTGACGAAGTAGCCGGGCAGCACCCGGCGTATGCGCCGTCGGCTGTAGGTCGCGGTGTCAGGACCGTCGCCGCCTCGCGCGACCGCCCGTACCCATGGCGCGAACAGCAGGAAACCCGACAGCGCGAAGAAAATGGCGACACCCACCTCCAGCCGCGCATAGACGTGGCCCAGGTAGCCCAGGTTCAGTGCACCGGTGGCAAACGCGGCGTGGGTGCCGACGACCAGCAGGGCAGCGACGGCGCGAAGTCCGGTGAGTGCGGCAATTTTGCGGTCGGGTGCTGTGGGTATCTGGCTGCCGCCCGATGAGGTGCGGTTGCCGTGCACCTCGGGGCTGGCTAACACAGCGGTGAGTTTAGCTAACAAACCTATAGGTTGACTAAGAAAGATATGGGGGGTGCGACCGCCCCGACCGGGGGGCGAGTTGGCGCGGTCCGGCACCGGAATCGGGCGTGCTATCTGCTGCAAACCGTCAACGTCGGGTGACGAACGTCAGCCGACGTTGACGGATTTCAGTCGAGCTGTAACCCGAGCAGATGCCGGTATGGCCGGATTGCGTCATCCCTGGCGAAATGTCCCTAGGCGATCTAACTGGGTACGCTCCCCGGATGGCTCATCACAGCTCCGGCGCAGACACCCGGCATCCCGGGGTGTTCGTCGCTGCGATGGCCGCCGCGGGCATCAGCGTCTCGCTCATGCAGACGCTGATCATCCCGGTTCTGCCTGAGTTGCCGGTGCTGCTGAACACCACCGCGGCCAACAGTTCGTGGGCGATCACTGCGACACTGCTGACCGCGGCGGTTGCGACACCTGTCTTCGGGCGCCTCGGCGACATGTACGGCCCCAAGCGGATCCTGATCTGCTGCGCGGTGTTGTTGACGTTGGGTTCCCTGCTGGCTGCCGGCACCAGCTCGCTGCTGCCGCTGATCGTCGGCCGGGGCCTACAGGGCTTCGGCATGCCCATCATCCCACTGGGTATCAGCGTGCTACGCGCCTGCGTGCCTCCCGAAAAGGTGGGCGCCGCAATGGGGATGATGAGCTCGTCGCTGGGCGTCGGAGGTGCCCTGGGGCTCCCGCTCGCAGCAGCTATCGCCCAGCATTTCCCGTGGCACACGCTGTTCTGGTTTGCGGCCTGCCTGGGTGTGGGATGCCTGGCATTGTTCGTATTCCTGCTGCCGCACATCCCGCCGGCATCCACCGACCGGTTCGATCCGCTGGGCACCGTGCTACTGGCCGCGGGGCTGGTGACCCTGTTGCTGGCGATCTCCAAAGGCAGCACGTGGGGCTGGACGTCGACCACCATAGTGACGTTGTTCGGGAGTGCCGTGGCCGTGTTCGCGGTGTTCGTATGGTGGCAACTTCGCACACCGTCACCGATCGTCGACCTGCGCACCACGGCGCGCCGCCCGGTGCTGACGACGAACCTGGCGTCGATCGGCGTCGGCTTCTCCCTGTTCGCGCTGTCCCTCGTCGCGCCGCAGGTGCTGGAGCTGCCTGTGCAGACCGGGCACGGGCTGGGGCAGAGCATGCTGGGCGCCGGTCTGTGGATGGCGCCGGGCGGCCTGGCGATGATGTTCTCCTCGCAGGTCGCCGCCCGGGTGGCCGCCATGCGCAGCGCCAGGTTCACCCTCGTGCTCGGCTGCGCGATCATCACCGCGTCCTACGTGGCGGCGCCGGTGCTGCTCGACAACACGTGGAAGCTGCTGGCGCTCAACGTCTCGGCGAGCATTGGTGTCGGGTTCGCATTCTCTTCCCTGCCGGCGCTGATCAATGCCGCCGTGCCGGTGTCGGAAACCGCCGCCGCCAATGGCATCAACGCGTTGGCCAGGGCGCTGGGCACATCGATGTCAAGCGCGGTGGTCGGTGCGGTCCTGGCCAGCATGACGGTGAGCTTCGCCGGTCACGAGTTCCCGTCGTTGGGGGCGTTCCACACCGCGTTGCTGATCGCAGCCGGGGCTGGTGCGGCGGCGACCCTGCTTGCGCTTTTGATCCCGCGGCCCACCCATCACAGCGCGCCGGATCTCGATGACACCGCCATGGACCGCGGCGATGATGAGAGCGACTTCGCGGCCGGAAGTTCGCTCTCGCTGCCACCTCAACGCTGAGGTCTAGAGGCCGAAGCGGGTTTTGATGTCGGCGGTCTGGAACTGCTCCACGATGATGCCCAGCAGGGGGATCGTTCCGGCGAGCAGTACGCCCAGGGTCTTCAGGACCGGCCAGCGCACCTGCACCGCCAGATTGGCCGTGCAGATCAGGTAGACGAAGTACACCCAGCCGTGGACCACACCGATCCACGTGGGCGGATTGTCCACCTTGAGGACATACCGGACGAAGATCTCGTAGCACAGCGCAATCAGCCAGATGCCCGTCGCCCACGCCATGATTCGGTAGAACTTCAGCGCGCTCGCGACCTTCTCTTTGGGCGCTGCGCCCACGGGCGGCTCGGGGGTCTGCGGTGTGGTCATGCGGTGGTCCTGTCGGGTCGGTCGTTACGTGCGAGTTCGGCGAGGTAGGCGTTGTACTGCTGCAGGGCGGGGTCGTTGTCGGCGGCCTGCGCAGACTGGGGGCGTTGGGGCAGCAAGCCATCCGGGATCTCGGTGAGCGCCGGTGCGGCCTGCTGTTCCGGTGGAGCGTCTTCGTAGCGGACGAACTTGCGATAGGCGTATACACAGAAGGCCGCGAAGAACGGCCACTGCAGCGCGTAACCGAGGTTCTGGAAAGTGCCGGAGGCCGACTCGAAACGGTTCCACTGCCACCAGCCCAGCGCCAGGCACCCGCAGGCGGCGCCGATGACCAGAAGGATCATCGGCCATCTCCGACGGCGCGTAGTGGACATGCTTTGACGGTACCGGTCAGCGGCGTTCGGGCGGGAATCGAGCTGTGGTCGTTCTCGGGGTGCCCGGCCGGCCCGGAACCCGGTATTTGCTCATGGGATGGCGCCGTGACCCAGGCTTCGCAGATACCTTGCCGACGATTCTTAGTTCCTGCGAGCAGGTACGATTTGGCCCAATGCGGGCGTGGTGAAATTGGCATACACGCGGGCTTTAGGTGCCCGTGCTTGAAAGAGCGTGTGGGTTCGAGTCCCACCGCCCGCACTCTGAGGGGGAGCCACCTGCACGCTCCGATCCGTCTTCGATTCACGACGGACGTAAATCTCGGTTTTTGCTGCGGACGTCGATACGGTCAGTAACCTCGGTGAAGTCGACCACGGGGACGTTGACGACGGAGGCGGCGTGAACTCGATGAGCGCAGGAGCGCGTGAATCAGGCGGGCCGTCGTCAAGCGCCGAGATTCGGCGGCGCAGCGCCCATGTCGGCCTCCGGCAATCCCGTGGACATACCAGATACGTGGGTCGGGTCGGTGCGCTGGCGGTGTCACTTGGTATCGGTGCGGCGGTCATCACCGGACCTGGCGTGGCGTTTGCCGGGACCGGCACGACGGGATCGGGGACCGCCGCGTCCAACGGCGACTCGGGTGCGGCCAGTGCGCCGTCGGTGGGCTCGCGACCGGCGTCGAGGGGAGCCGCCAAAGACCGCAACGCGCGACAGCCGATAGGCCAGAACGGCAATCCCGCGTCGCCGAAGAAGGTATCTGCCGAACTGACCGCACCGCCCGTAGCGGCCGACACCGCGACGCGCAGCGCTGGCGACAGCGGCGGCACCGTCCGTTCCAAGAAGCGGCGCCCGCCCACGTTATCTGCCGGACGCGCGGGGGTGGGAGCCGTTCTGCGGTCCGCGGTCGTCGACGGTGGGCAGAAAACGGCACAGGCCGACAGCGCGACCATGAGTACGCCTCTTCCTGCCGGCGTCAACACGGTGCCCGCTGAGGTGCCCACACCGTTGATCAATACCGTTGTCCGACTGAGTCTTCCGGTGAGAATCAGCCAGCAGGAAGCCCCGGCCACCGTGCTCACCGCTTTGGCAGCCGCGGCACCGCCGCTGAACTCGCAGACTGCAGACATTCCGGCGACCCCGTTGCAGGCCACCACGTTCGCGGGGCTTTTGGAACTGGCGCGCCGAGAGCTCGAATACGCCTTCTTCAACGCCACACCGCAGATGCACTACATCCAGTCGGCGAACACCGTCACCGATGACGGTGACACCGTCGGGCATCTCGACGCCACGGATGCCGACGGTGACGCGCTCACCTACAAAGTGACACGCGCGCCGAAGGACGGTTCGGTCACCGTCGCCGCGGACGGCACGTTCACCTACACCCCGAGCGCGGCACTGAAGGCCGCTGGCGGCACCGACACCTTCACGATCACCGTCAGCGACACACCCGGCAACCCCCCGCACCTGCACGGGCTGAACACCCTTGTGGGTGCCGACTTCGGGTCCACCGACACCGCCCACATCACCGTCATCGTGCCGCCGGCCGGCACCACCGAGGTGAGCCCGCTGGCCACCGCCGATCAGCTGGCCGCCGAGCAACTGGCCACGCGGATCGTCAACTCGCCGATCGTGAAGTTCGCGAAGTTCATTCTCAAGGTGGCCTGGACCATCACCGCCTACATTGCGTATGGAAAAGTCGGCGGACCGGACAAGGAGAACCTTGCCCAACTCGACGAGGCCATCGACGAGTACGCACTGCAGGCCGCCTTCGAACTTCAGCTGCTGAATCCCAATAGCCCCACCGTGATCCAGCAGGTAATGCCGGGACATGACTGGTTCGGCGAGTCGTTTGGCGGAGCCCGGATCCTGTTCGACAACCCCGACACGATCTACCGGATGATCCCGGTGAACACCGCATCGTCGTACGTCATCACCGGTCAGTTCACCGGCCCGGTGCCAGCGGACACCACATTCAGCGTGCTGACCGGGCTCACCGGAAAGACGACGTCGGTCATCACCGGCGACCAACTGGTCGTCGACGCCGACGGTCGGTTCACCATCACCGTCGACTCGCGGGCGACCGATCCGAACAATCCCAACCATCTGCAACTGACGTCCGGCGCCACACTGATCGCCGCGCGAAACACGTTGGCCGACTGGAACACCGAGGTGCCGATGACCCTGTCGGTGCAGCGGATCAGCGGTCCGCCCAACAGCCTGGCCAGTCAGCTGGGGCTGTTCGACATTCCGGTGCTCGGTCCGTTGCTGACCGGCAACCCGCTGCTGCTCAAGCTGGTGTCGGCGGTCCCGGCGCTCCCCACGGTGCCGCTGTGGCTACGCCAGGTCGAGACAGCGCTGGTCATGGCTCTGGGTCTGATCATGGAGCCGCAGTACATCGGGGTTTCCACCGGCTCCATCGGAAACCTCAAGGCGCCCAACACTTTTTCCAACCCAGTGCACAACGCCGCGTTTTTGGCCACACAAGTGCAGAGTGCCGGCTATTTCCAGCTCGCCGACGACCAAGCGCTGGTGATCACGATCGACATGGGCAACGCGGCTTACTTCAACGTTCCGGTGACCAACGACTGGACCATCACCGACAACTACTGGGACCAGCAGACCAGCCTCAACAGTTTCCAGGCGACACCGGACACCCCCGGCGGCAAGATTTACACCATCGTGGTGTCGCCCACCGATCCCGGCGTTGCCAACTGGGTGTCCACCGGCGGACTCAACCAGGGCACCATCTCGATCCGCTTCCAAGGGCTCGATCTGACGTCCTCGCAGATGCCGACCGTCAGTGCCACGGTGGTGCAGGTCGCCGACGTGCTGCCGGACGGTACCGAACCCATCACCGCCGCGCAGCGCGCCGCGCAGATCGCCCTGCGCCAAAGCGGTTACAACCGGCGCTACACACCCTACCTGCAGGCATGAGGTAGCTCAGGCGTCGAAATTCACGTCCTTGGTGACCGACGCCCACTCGTCGATAGATGCCGACAACGTCGCGATCTTGTCCCGCATTGCCTTGAGTACGTCGCGTCCCAACAGCAGTCGAAGCGGCGGAGTCTCCAGTTCGCTGACCATCAGCACCGCCGCGGCGACCTTCGCGGGATCACCCGGCAGATGGTCGGCGAACTGTTTGATCAGATCCTTGCGGGCGGCGACGTCGGCGTAATCGGCGATGGGGGCGGCGGTCTCTTTCATCGACCGGCTGGCCCAGTCGGTGCGGAATGCCCCCGGCTCGATCAGGGTGACCTTGACGCCCAACGGTGCGACCTCGGCAGCCAGCGCCTCGCTGACGGCCTCCATGGCGAACTTGGTCGACGAGTAGTAGGCGTTGGGCGGGTTGGCCACCAGTCCCGTCATCGACGAGATGTTGATGATGTGACCTGACCCGCGTGCGCGCATTTGGGGCAGCACGGCTTTCATCATGTCGACGGTGCCGAAGTAGTTGACGTCGAAGAGCTTTCGCACTTCGGCATCCTCACCCTCCTCGACCGCCGACAGGTAGCCGTGACCCGCGTTGTTGACCAGCACGTCGATTCCGCCGAACGCCCGCTCGGTCGCGGCGATGGCCGCGGCTATCTGAGCGGTGTCGGTGACATCGAGAGCCAGCGGCAGCGCCCGGTCGCCGTATTCATCGGCAATATCAGATACCGACTCGGCGCGGCGCGCGGTGACCGCAACACTGTGGCCGGCATCCAGTGCTGCGCGGGCGATTTCGCGCCCGAACCCGGTCGAGCAGCCGGTGATCAGCCAGCGGGCCATCTCAGATCGTTCCTTCCGGGAGCCGGCGCAGATAGGCCGCGCGCCGCGCGGCGAGCTCGGCGGTGCGCTGCTCAGGTGTCACCGTGCGCAATCCCGGGACCTCGTCGTGCAGTCGGTCCAGTCGCACCACGCGACCGCGCGCACCCAGATCGGGTTGTGGCCCAGTGTCACCGAACTCGGCCATCCGCAGTGTGAGGATGCCTTCGCGCAGACCGTCGGAGTCGATCCAGTTGGCGACCGCCGGATCGGTGGGGGAGATGACGTAGGTGTAGCTGCCGTCCTCGTTGCGCACGGACTGTGCTTTGTTCAGGCTGCCGGTGCGGTCGACGAGTTCCAGGGTGGTGCCCCAGACGTTGCTCAGCGGGACCGTGAAGTACTCGGCGCCGCCGTCGTTGACGTCGATGACGAACGCCTCGTCGGGCCGCAGGTCGAAGCGGCCCATCACGTAGACCTGATTGCGCATCGCTCCTACTTTGTCTGCCGACCACGCCAAATTGAAGTGGTTCGCCGGCATTTTGTAGACGCCGTGGCTGAGCTTGCCGGTGAAGTTCGCGAAGTAGGACATCATCGCCGCGGTGGCTTCGGCCTGTTCATCCAGCGTCCGCGCGGGAGTATCCGGAGCGCCGCCGAGCCGTTGCACCGCAATGTGATTCGGGTCGTCGTGGGCCCAGTCGAGCAATACGTCACGGATATAGAACTCGTGTGCTTCCGGGGTGCTCTGGACATGGTTGGGCCGGCCGCCGGCGGGGGATGAATCGACGGTGATGGTGTAGCGGCCGTCTGACTCGACTTCCATGGTGCGGCCGTTGAGCACGTTCACCGTGCCCATGTTGGCGTCCCACAGCGTGAAGTAGTTCTCCGTCATCCGGTTGGTGCCGACGCGCCCGGTGATCTCGTAGCGTTCGTCGCCGGAGATCGGGATGACGCGGTACACGCTGTCGGGATTGTCGATACCCCAACGCGAGCCGGGGATCTTGCGACCGGACACCGGATGCGCCAGACGGGTGATGCAACTGACCTTGGGGCGCAGCTTGTCCTGGTTGGACGACCATACCGCCGCCGAGAACATCACCTCAGCGAAAGCGTCGTCGAACCGTTCGCGCATGGCGTCGGACGCCTTGGCCCGGCCGAGCCAGGTTTCGGCCACATCGCGGTACGCCGCCTTCACGATGGGGTGCTCGGTCAGCTCCAGTGCCGCCAACTCCTGTTCGTGCTGGGACGCGGTGGCCACGGGATCGTCAGACACTGTGCACTCCTTGTTGAAATCTGTTGTTGTACAACGAGAAACGTTCATCAACCTGTTCGCCGGACAGGCCGTATGTCTGCAGATCGTAACGGGGGCGCATGGCCTCCCGGGGTCGCTCGGCCAGCCACCGCTCCATCTCGATGACGACGTCGTCGGTCAACGGCATGCCGATCGCGTCGTAAACGCGAGCGACATGGCTGATCGGATCGGCGACGGCATCGTCGTAGTCGATGTCGGTGATCCGGCCGGCACCGTTGCCGGGCCAACGGTCGCGTACCGCCATGGCGCGGTCGTTGGTCCAGCCCATCCGCTCCAGCCACTGCGCACCGACCCGGTGGTTGTCGACGGATTCCGCGTGCATGGCGTGCAGCGTGGCGTTCAGGCTTGCGCCCGAGGCGATTGTGGTGCGCGGATCCCGGTGCATGTGCACGATGTGCAGGTCGGGAAATTGTGCCCGTAGCGTATCGAGATACCCCAGATGCGCCGGTGACTTGAGCACCCAACGTTGCGCGTTGATCCCGCGGCGGCGCTTTTGCCACTGCAGGAACTGTAGCATCCGGTGCAGGTAGGCGTAGGCCGGCGCGAAATCCTGTGCATTGAGCCAGCTTCGGTAGTGCGGCAGGTGCGCGCCGGACTCGGGCACGTGGGACAGGAACGTGTCGGCCAGAAAGACGATCTCTTCCTCGGCCTCGCGGGCGTACATCGGGTGGATGGAGAACAGGTCGGGTGCCAGCTCCCGGGATGCGGCCTCGCGCGCCAGGCTCACGGCGACGCGCGGATCTTCGCCCGCGCCGAAGGCGTAATCCAGCTTGGGGGCCGCCTCTACGACCTCCCAGCCACGCGCGCTGTGCAGTCGCGGGTCAGCTGCCAATAGCCTCTGCAGCAGCGTGGTGCCGCTGCGCATCATTCCGACGACGACGATCGGCGCGCTGACGGTCTCGTCGAGGATTTCGGGATACCGGCGGATCCATTCCTGGGTGCGCAACCGCATGCGCAGGCTGTGCACGATGCCCGAGCGCAGGATGTGCTCGCCGATTTCACTCAGGGCGGCGCCCGGGTAGTCGTCCAGCAGGACGGCCAGGGGTTCGGTGAATGTGCCCGGGCCCCAGTCGGACAACCCCTCTTTCCGCTGAGCGTCGGCGAGCACCGCGCCCAGGTCGAACGCCGCGCTCACCCGAACTTCAGATGCTTGCTGACGTCGCCCACCTGATCGACGAACATCGTTCGGGAATCGAACCACCACGCGCCGTCCACCCGGTGAAAGGTGTCGTGGTAGTGGCCCGTGACGATCACCTGCAACGGCAACTCGGGGGTTGCCTGCGTTACGCAGTAATACGACGTGCTGCGGGCGCTGCCGGCGGCCTCGTCGATGTAAAGCTTCACATTGCTGGTGTTGTGCTTGGTCATCGGCGTCCCGTTTTCGTAGATGCGGGTTGCCATCTCGTACATCTCCCGCACCCGCGCCGGTCCGTCGAACACCGTCTGCGGCGGCCCGTTCTCCACACCGCAGATTCGGCCGTGGGTGAACAGCGCGGCGACCCCGTCGAGGTCTCCGCCATCCAGCAGTTCGGCATAGGTGTAGATCAGGTTGGTGATCTCTTGTGCGCTGTCGTTCATCTCAGAGAGCAATGTTGGCAGAATCCGACCGTTCATCGGCGGGTTTTGCGCGGGTTTCGCGGCCGTAGGCGGCACCGGTGACGGATCGAGTATCCAGCCGTAGGCTGTCGCCGTGACGAAGTGGTCGCCGAGCCGACTCGGCAATCTATCCGATAAGCGCATTGTCGTGACAGGGGCGACCAACGGCGTGGGCCTGGGAACCGCTCAGGCACTGACGACGGCCGGCGCCCATGTGGTCCTGGCGGTGCGCAACACCGAGTTGGGGGAGCAGCGGGCCCGCGAGATGGGCGGATCGACCGAAGTGCTCGAGGTCGATCTGGCCGACCTTTCTTCGGTGCGCGCGTTCTCCGAGCGACTCGACGGCGAGGTCGACATTCTGATCAACAATGCTGGGGCGTTGACCGATCACCGCCGCGAGACCGTCGACGGGTTCGAGATGACGTTGGGCACCAACCTGTTAGGGCCCTTCGCCCTGACCAACCTGCTGTTCACCCGGGTGCGTTCGCAGATCATCAACGTCGGGTCGGATGCGCACAAGTCGGCGACACTGCATCTCGACGACATGCACCTGCGCTCCGGGTGGTCGCAGATGGGCGCCTACGCGCGGTCCAAGCTCGCGGTGATGCTGTGGGGCCTGGATCTGGACCGCAGACTGCGCGCCGCCGGTTCGCCCGTCGTCACTCAGCTGACACATCCCGGCTGGGTGGCCTCCAACATTTCGCACGTCTCCGACTCACCGCTGATGTCGGCGGCGCACAAGGTTGTCAAGACGGTCGCCGACCGGTTGGCCAACGACATCCACGAAGGGGCGGCACCCACGCTGTACTGCATCAGCGAGCCGATCCCACCGGGCAGCTTCGTCGGGGTCAGCGGTCGCTTCGGCCTGCGTGGCGGCCCGGTGCTGATCGGCCGCTCGGAGTTGGCGTGCGACTACGACGTCGCCGCGCAGCTGGTGGCGTTCGCGGAAAAGGAAACGGGCACAGCTCTTCCCGTGTAGCGCGCGCAGACGCAAACGCGCATGGCGCGAGGCGAAATAGAGCAACTTTGCGCCTGCTCACGGGAGAAACGGGAGGTGTCAGATCATCTGGTTGGCGGTCAGCCAGCGCATTACCGGCCACCCGATGAACACCGGCAGCCAGCACGTCAGCACGCGGTAGAGCAACACCGCGGGCACCGCGATGCCCGCGGGTAAGCCGAATGCCGCCAGACCACCGATGAGCGCGGCCTCCACAGCGCCCACGCCGCCTGGGGTGGGCGCCGCCGACGCCAGCGTCCCACCGACCATGGTGACCACGGTGACGGTGACGAATGAAGTGGTGCCGCCGAAGGCCTCCACGCTGGCCCACAATGCCAGTGCTGCACCTAATGTGGTTGCCGCGCAACCCAATATGATGATGAGCAGACGCTTGGGCTCACGGGCCAACTCGGCCAGGTCAGCCAGTATCTCCTTGAGGCGCGGACGCACCGCGGTGCCCAGCCAGCGACGCAGTCTGGGGACGAACAGGAAGACGCCGACGACACCGAGCAGTGCGCCGCCGATCAGATAGAGAATGGTCGCCGATGGCACGAAGTGCGACAGGTCGGCCGAGGCCCCGGCAAGGGTGCTGAAGACCACCAGCAGGATCACGTGGACGATCACCTGAACCGTCTGCTGCAGCGCGACCGCGGTGGTGGCGCGCACCGCGCCGAGTCCGCCCTTCTGCAAGAAACGGGTGCTCAGGGCCAGACCACCGACACCGGCCGGAGTGGTGGTGGCGGCGAAGGTGTTGGCCAACTGCATGATGGTCAGGTTCTTGAAGCTGACCGTGCCGTCCGCGCAGGCCCACAGTGCCGCCGCCGCACCGACGTAGGTCAGCGCCGACACCGTCAACCCGAGCAGTGCCCACCACCAGTTGGCGGTGCCCAGCTCGTGGAAGAACGTCGGGACCGTGCTGATGAACGGGTAGGCGACGTAGACCAGGGCGACCAGCAGCACCAGTTGGATCACCTGGTTGCGGGTGAACCGGGTGATGGTCTCGGTGCGGATTTGATCGGCGCCGGTCTGCTTCTTGACCTCGTCCCGGGTCGCGCTCAGCAGATGCCCCGCATCGTCCACCGCGTCCCGGATCCGGCTGGGCATCGCGGATTTGGTGAGCCGGCGCGACGCCTGCAGCACGGCACCCTTGCCGAAGGTCTCCACCGCGGCGCCGACGGCCTGCTCGGTGCCATACAGATGTGCGGTAGTGACCAGTAGTTGGGCGACATCGGCCTGCAACTGGGTGTCGGTTGCGCCGTACTCGGCGTTGCCGAAACCCCGAAACCGCACTCGCGCGCTGCTGTCCGGGGGCTCTCCGGACCCTGCGGGGCCGAGTTCGGCGGGCAGAACGGTGATTTCCTTGGCGCGCAGATCGCCGTGCGAGATCCGGTGCTGGTTAAGCGTTCCCAGCGCGTCCCACACCGCTGCCACGGGTAGATCCTCCGCGCATTGATCCAGCGTGGGCCCCGTGCTGGGGCTGTGTGCGTACAGCGTCCACCCGCGGTCCAGCGACGCGACTCCCAGCGTCGTGTTGTCGGCAAGCCCGAGTTCTCCGACGGCGATGGCCATCAGGGCGCGGTGTTCCACGGCCCGGCGCATCGAGGTCTGCAGTGGGGCGGTTTCGCTTGTGCGCAGCCGCAGTTTGCGCCAGAACTGCCGCAGCGCCGACCCGCTGCGCTGGTTCGGTCCGTACAGCTCGATCACCGCGTGGGCGGGTTCGGCGCCGGTCGACGTCGCCGACAGCACGAGGGCGCCGACCCCGGCCGGTCGCACCACGGTCAGCGCCGCGGTGTCGAAACCCCGTTTGCGCAGGGCCCGTACCGCGTCGTCCAGTGGGACTTCCAAGGCGGGAGTGCCGACGATCCACACCACCAGTGCGCCGACGAACCAGCCCACCGCCAGTCCGAGCAACGACCGCGCCGGGACGACCGAACTGACCACCAGATGAATCGGTACGAACGCCAGCAGCAGCGTCCACCACCAACGCCGCCAGAGTGCCGGCAGCCATGGACCTGAGACGGTCAGCACCGCCGCGAGCATTGCGATCCAGCGGGGGTCGTCGAGGAACTGCGACAGCACCGTGTCGAGACGGTCGGTCAGGTCGAAGTGCCAGCGCGGTGCAGAGATGCCGTTGTCGGTGATGGACAGCGTCAGCACGCTGATCACCGCGGCGGCCGCATATGCGCCGAGCATCTTCCACTGCCGTCCGGCGATCAGGCCGATCAGGATTGCGAAGGGTAGCGCGAGGATCGCGATGCCGTATGCCAGGTAGACGAGGTTGGACTGCGTCGGGGTGAGGACACCCACGATGGACGAGATCGATTTCTCGAGGGCCACCCAGTCGTTGCGGGTGATCAGCGAGCTGATGATGACGATCGCGAGGAGTATGGCGGCGGCGGTCAGCCGGATGATGTCGGTGGTGCGACGTGTGGGCGGTTGCAGCAGGCTGCCCGAAACGGAGATGTCCCGCCCGTCGACTCGCATCTGTTCCGGTGTCCTCGAAATCAGCCCGTACCGCCGCTGCGGTTTCTCAGACAACCTATCCGTGTTGTGCTGGCGGCCGGTGGGTACACGCCGGTCGGCCGGGTCGAAGGGGAGTCGGCCCGGCCGACGTCAAGCAAGACAGCGAACTGCGGTTGCGACTGACGGTGCCGTCGCGGCCACCGCCGGGTGCGGTAATCACGCACACGCCAGGGTGCGCGGATCGTTAGCTATCCCTCCGTAGCGTCCCGCACCCAGGCCGTTTCCCTCATGCCGTTGTACGGCAGTGCTCTATGTTCCGACGTCCGGGTGGGTTGTGTCGCGGAAAACCCGGAAATAGTTCACCGACGGTTTCCCGGGGAACAATCTTTGCCGGTTGCCGCTCGGCGTGCCTGGCTCGTGGTGCATTGAAAGTGATTGTTGTACAAAGGTATATGTGGTCCTCGGGGCATCGGCGATCGGTGCCCGGCGATGTTCCCCATCGCAAAGTTTGTTGACGCTGAACTGGCGCGTGACGCCGAGGATCCCTGATGCGTCCAAATCGATGCCGCGCTGCGGTTCCGATCCCACACATGTCGGTTACGGAACTTTGCCGGTGATGCGAAATATCGCCCCTGTGGCGGAAGTCAACAATGCGGTGAGGAATGCCGCCGCTCAATTGCAGCAAACAGACGCGCGGAGCTACACGGCTCAGATAGCCTGCCGCAACACAGTGGTTCCCGGCGCGTTGGGGACAGCCATGCGAATGGTTTGAACGCGGCGGCAACGGGGAATCAGGGGGCTCGACAAACTTGATGCAGAGAGGCCCGGTCCCTGAGTAAGGGGCCGGGCCTTTCGACATCGATGCTCGCGGTAGGTTGCGGCCATGGCAGAACTCGACAATTCAGTCGCCGTCATCACCGGGGCCGCCCGCGGGCAGGGACGCAGCCACGCCGTCGCCCTCGCCCAGCAGGGTGCCGACATCATCGCCATCGACATCTGTGCCGACAACGATGCGATCCCTTACCCGCTGGCGAGCAGGGAAGACCTCGACCAAACCGTCGCGCTGGTTGAGGCGGCGGGCGCCAGAGCCGTGGCGGTGGTCGCCGATGTACGCGACCTGGCGGCGCTGGAGGCCGGTGTGCAGTCGGCCGTGGATGTACTGGGCGACATCGACATCGTGATCGCCAACGCGGGCGTGGTGGCTATCGGCAACCGGGAACCGCACGCCGAGGATGTCTACGAGGCGATCGTCGACACCAACCTCAAGGGGGTGTGGCACACACTCGTCGCCACGACACCGTCGATGATTCGCAAGGGCCGCGGTGGTTCCATCGTGCTCGTCAGTTCGTCGCAGGGTCTCACGGGTCGCGGCGGCGACGGCAGTGCCGCGATGTTCGGTTACGCCGCGGCCAAGCACGGAGTGGTCGGGTTGATGCGGTCAGCCGCCAGTGCCTACGGCCCACACAAGATCCGGGTTAATTCCGTGCACCCGGGCGGCGTGGCGACCCCGATGATTCTCAACGAGTTCGTCGCCGCGCGGATGATGGAGAGCCCCAACCCGAGCGTGCTGTCGCAGGCGCTGCTTCCGGACGCGCCGATCATCGATCCGCAGGAGGTCACCGAGGCCGTGCTGTGGCTGGTCGGTCCCCGGAGTCGCTTCGTCACCGGTGTAGCGCTGCCCGTCGACGCCGGGCACGTCGCGAGCTGACGCTTTTTCTTGCGCGAGTGTCCGTGTTTGTACGCGACACGCGGGCGTGTCGACGTACAAACACGGGCGCTCGCGGGGGTGGTGTTATCGATGTGGCCAGAACTGACGCGCGGCAGTCAGCGCGGCACGAACATGTCGGTGGCGGCGTTGCGTCCCCGCAGCACCTCCGAACCGCTTCGCTCCCAATGGTTTCGCTCATCGGCATCGGCACCGGCTAGCGCCACACCCGAACCGAGCACCCGGCCGGGACTGCGCTTTGCGCGGTCGGCAAGGCGCGCAGCCTCATTCACCGGATCGCCGATCACGGTGTACTCGAACCGGTTCAGCGCGCCGACGAAGCCGGTGAAAACCTGCCCCGCCGACACACCCACCCCGAAATCGACCTCGGACTGTCCGCTCATGCGGCTCGCGAGATCCCGGGCGGTGGCCAGGGCGGCCGACGGCGCATCGTCACGGGGGACCGGGGCACCGAAGACGGCCAGCGCCGCGTCACCCTGGAACTTGTTGACGTAGCCGTTGTGTTCGTCGACCGTGGCGACCACCGACTGGTAGAAACGGTTGAGGACGTCGGCCACTTCCTGCGGCGGCCGGCTGGCGGCCAACCGGGTGGAGTCGGCGAGGTCGATGAACAGGATCGCGACGTCGCGCACCTCGCCGTAGACCGATTCGTTCCGGTCGACGAGCAACCGCACCACGTCGTCGCCGACGTTGCGCCCGAACAGATCACGTAGCCGTTCCCGTTCGCGCAGCCCGACCACCATGCGGTTGAATCCGGTTTGCAGCCGGCCGATCTCGGAGCGCTCGTAGACGCCGACGGTGTGTTCCAGATGGCCGTGCTCGACGTCGACCATCGCCTCCACGACGTCGCGCACGGGGTCGGAGATCGACTGCGACACAAGGATCATCGCCCGCAACCCCCACAGCACCGCGACCGCCAACAGCAGCAGGACCGGCAGGTCCACCGAGGAGGACGAGTCGATGATCCAGCCGTTGACCCTGGCCAGGATCAGCAGCGCAACGCCCACGCTCGGCAGGGCGCTGATCAGCACCCAGACGCTCAGCAGGCGGGTCATCACCCCCGGCGCGGTGTCGCGCACCACCAGGTTCGGGTCGGTCTCGGTGGGCATCGCCGCCGCGGTGATCGGCCGCAGTGTGCGGATGGTCAGCAGCAGCGAGGTCAACACCGCTGCGGTGGCGCCGAAGAACAGCGGCGGCAGGATCAGCAGCCCGACCGAGCCCGCCGTGCCCTGGTTGACGATCAGCACGGGTACCGCGCTGGAGATCCAGACCGCCAGCAGCAGCGCGGTCTGACGACGCGGGATCTGCAGAGTCGCCTCACGCTGTCGTGGGGTCGGTTGATCACCGGCGGCATACCAGCGCAGCGACGGCAGGACGATGAAGACGCTGCCGATCGCTACGGTGCAGACCGCCGCGATGACGACCACGGCCACCACGACCGCGCTGACCCCTTCGAACATTCTGTGCACCGCGCCCTGGGTCTGACGGCTCAGCGCCGTCATTATCAGGAGCACTTCGGTGGCGGCCATGATGTGCGCGAGGGTGGCTCCGACGACGTAGCGCAGCAGCGGTCCGCTCAGTTCAGGTGTGGATCGCTTCACCGGCCCCAGCCCTGGGGGCATCGGGGCGGCACACCGGGAAACCCACCGGCTCGCTCACCCTGCTGATCGGCATAGCTGAGGATAACTTCTGATCGGCCGCCGGCTGTTATCGCTGTCCGGGGGTCCGACCGACGATCACACCGGCGGCCCGTTCGACGGGGCGGATCACGGCGGTGAAGTCCGCGTCCGGCCCGATCTGTGCGACGGCGTCCGCCCACATCTGCACCACCGCGTCACTGACCGGTAGCGACAGGCCCAGCGCGCGCGCCTCCTCGAGGCACAGTCGCAGATCCTTGGCCATCAGGCCGGCCGCGAAGCCATAGTCGAACGTACGGGTGAGCACCGTGCGCGGGAACTTGTCGCGGGTCGCGGTGTTGGCGCCCGATCCGGCGTTGAACACATCGATCATCGCCGCCGGGTCCAGGCCGGACTTGACGCCCATCACCATGGCCTCCGAGGTGACCGCCAGTGCCGTGGCCGCCAGCAGGTTGTTCGTCAGCTTCATCGTCTGCGCCGCACCGGGTTGCGTGCCGAGGCGTATCGGGCGGCCGAATGCCTCCAGCAGCGGCAGCACCGCGTCGACGTCGTCGTCCGCGCCGGACACCATCACCGCCAGCTTGCCCGCTTGCGCGCCGGCCACCCCACCGCTGACCGGGCTGTCGACGTAACCGATTCGGCGGCTTGCCAATTCGGAATGGATGCGGCGTGCGGTGCGGCTGCCGATGGTGGACAGGTCGACCAGCCGGCGTACCCGGGCGCCGCCTGCCACGCCGCCGTCGCCGGTCGCCACGGCCAGGGCCGCGGCCGGGGTGGGCAGGCTGGCGAACACGGTCTCGGCGGCGTCGGCGACACCGCACGGCGAGCTTGCCGCGACCGCGCCGAGCGCCGTCAGCGCATCGAGTGCGTCGGTGCGCAGGTCGAAGGCGACCACTCGATGGCCCGCGTTCAGCAGCCGCTCGGCGATCGGGAATCCCATGTTTCCCAGTCCGACGAACCCGACGGTTCGCTTTGCGCGGGTTTGTCCGCTCCGGACTTCGTCCTCACTCGTCGCGCTGGCTTCGGTCATGGCCGGTCGAGTTCGGCGAACGTCTCGCGGGCGATGCGGAAGCTGTCCACCGCGGCGGGCGCGCCGGCGTAAACGCCGACCTGCAGGAAGATCTCGGCGATCTCCTCCCGCGTGACATCGTTGGTCAGCGCTCCGCGGATATGCGTGCGCAGCTCGTGCGGCCGGTTCAATACGGCGATCATCGCGAGGTTGAGCATGCTTCGGGTCTTGCGGGGCAAGCCGTCGCGTCCCCACACCGCACCCCAGCAATACTCGGTCAGCAGCTCCTGCAGCGGGCGGCTGAAGTCGTCGGCATTGCGTTCGGCGGCGGCGACGTACTCCTCGCCGAGCACGGCGGCCCGAACTTCGCGCCCCTTGTCGTACGTGCTCTGATCCATGTGTCCTCCTGCGGCTCGATGAAATCGTGTCAGGCGTCCAGGAACAGGTCGAGGATCGGGTTGTCGCCGCCGCCGTAGCGGGACAAGTCGGTCATTCCGGCCTCGGTCAGGACGTCTGCATCGATCAGGCATTGACCGGTGAGCTCGCGGGCCGGGCGGCTCAGGATGGTCACGGCCGCGTCGGCCATGATCTCCGGGCTGCGCGAACGGGTTGCCAACTCGTCGCCGTCGGCCAGGTTGGTTACCGCCGCGGTCGCGATGTACGTCTGCGGCCACAGGCAGTTGAACGCGATCCCGGCCTCGCGGTACTCCTCGGCCCAGCCCAGGGACAGCAGCGACATGCCGTACTTCGACAGCGTGTAGGCCGGGTGGACGCCCAGCCAGTACGGGTTGAGGTTCATCGGGGGAGCGATGGTCAGCACGTGCGGGTTCTTCGATGCGCGCAGGTGCGGCAGGCATGCCTTCGTCAGCAGGAACGTGCCGCGGATGTTGATGTCGCTCATCAGGTCGAACTTCTTGGCAGCGAGGCTCTCGGTGGGTTCGGTGGCGATGGCGCTGGCGTTGTTGACGCAGATGTCGATGCCACCGAACCGTTCGACGGCGTGGGCGACCGCGCGCGCGACGTCTTCTTCTTTGCGCACGTCGCCGACCACGGCAACGGCCTTTCCGCCGGCTGCCTCGATCTCTTCGGCGGCGGTGTAGACCGTGCCCCGTAGCTTCGGGTGCGGTTCGGCCGTCTTGGCCAGCAAGACGACGTTGGCGCCGCGGCGGGCGGCGCCGATCGCGATCGCGAGGCCGATTCCCCGGCTTGCGCCGGAGACGACGAGTGTGCGGTCCTGCAGTGTGTTACCAGCGTCGGGCATGTCTCTCCCAGTGTCATTTGCGCCAGGCGGTATTGGCATTCTCATTTTTTGCAAGTACGTTATCGGGTGATGGCTACCACGGACAACACAGCTCAGACGTCCTCGGGTATCCCGGTAGATGCTGTCTACGGTCCAGCCGACCGAGGCGGCGAACCACCGGCGCCCGGGGAATTCCCGTTTACCCGCGGCAACTTCTCGTCCGGTTACCGCGGCCGACTCTGGACCTTCCGGCAGTATTCCGGGTTCGGTACGGCCGAGGAGTCCAACCGGCGGTACCGCTACCTGCTGGACCAGGGCGGCACCGGCCTCTCGGTGGCGCTGGACCTGCCCACCCAATGCGGTTACGACTCCGACGACGCCGAATTTGGCGAGGAGGTCGGGCGCGTCGGTGTCGCGGTCGACACGCTGGCCGACGCCGAGATCCTGTTCGACGGCATCCCGCTGGACAAGATCAGCACCAGCTTCACCATCAACGGCACGGCGGCGATCCTGCTCGCGTTCTACGTCGCGGCAGCGGAAAAGGCCGGGGTGCCAAGAGAAAAGCTGACCGGCACGATCCAGAACGACATCCTCAAGGAGTACGCCTCGCGCGGCACCTGGATCTGGCCGCCGGAACCATCGCTGCGGCTGATCGCCGACACCATCGAGTTCTGCGCCGCCGAGGTACCGAGGTTCAACGCGATCTCGGTCGCCGGCGCACACTTCCGCGATGCCGGTGCCAACGCCGTGCAGGAGATGGCCTTCACACTGGCCGACGGTGTCACCTACTGCGACACCGTCGTCGAGCGTGGACGTATGACCATCGATCAGTTCGCCCCGCAGATCTCGTTCTTCTTCTACACCCACGGCGACTTCTTCGAGGAGATCGCCAAATACCGTGCGGGACGGCGCCGTTGGGCGACCATCGTGCGGGAACGCTGGGGCGCCAAGACCGACAAGGCGTCGATGTTCCGGTTCGGCTGCGTGTCAGGCGGTGCGTCGCTGTACGCGCCGCAGGCGCAGAACAACCTGGTGCGCGTCGCCTACGAGGCCATGGCCTCGGTGCTCGGCGGTGTGCAGTCGATGTTCACCGCGGCCTGGGATGAGCCGTTCGCACTGCCCAGCGAGGAGTCCGCGACGCTGGCGCTGCGCACCCAGCAGATCCTCGCCTACGAGACGGGCGTGGCCCGGGTCGCCGACCCGCTGGGTGGCTCGTACTTCGTGGAGGCGCTCACCGACGCCACCGAGGAACGCATCATCGAGATCATGTCCGACCTGGAGAACCGCGGCGGCATGGTGCGCTGCATCGAGGACGGCTACCTGCAGGGTCTGATCGCCGATGAGGCCTACAAGATCCATCAGGAGGTCGAGTCCGGTGAGCGGCCGGTCGTCGGGGTCAACAAGTTCGTGGTCGATGAGGCGGCGCCCGATCTTGCAACTTACGAACTCGACGCCGAAGGGCGCGAACTCCAACTCAAGCGGCTCGCTCGGGTCAAGGCCGAACGCGACTCCGCTGACGTTGCAAACAAACTCGCTGCGCTGTCCCGCGCGGCGGAGGGGACGGACAATCTGATGCACGCGCTGATCGACTGCGCCAACGCCTACTGCACGGTGGGCGAGATGGTGACGGCCCTGAAGAATGTTTGGGGCGAGTTCCAGCAGCCGGTGGTGTTCTGATGACTGCTCCTGAGCATCCCCGCCCCAATGCCGCCCGCGTGCTGGTGGCCAAGCCCGGCCTGGACGGTCACGACCGTGGCGCCAAGATCGTCGCGCGCACTTTGCGCGACGCCGGCTTCGAGGTGATCTACACCGGCATCCGGCAGCGCATCGAGGACATCGTCTCGATCGCCCTGCAGGAAGACGTTGCAGTGGTTGGTCTTTCGATTCTGTCGGGCGCGCACATCGCCCTGACCCAGCGCACCGTGGACGCGTTGCGGGCAGCCGACGCCGGCGATATTGCCGTCGTCGTAGGTGGCACCATCCCGCAGGGCGACGTGCAGAAGGTGCTCGACGCCGGGGCGGCGGCGGTCTTCCCGACCGGTACTGCGCTGGAGGAATTGGTGTCAGGCGTGCGCAAGCTCACCGGAGAGGGTGTGGCATGAGACTGGGTGTGATGATCGGGGCCGAGCGTGGCGACATGGCCCGCAAGGTTTCGAAGTTCCTGTCCGACATCGAGTGGGCCGACGCGGCCGGGCTGGACACCGCGTGGATGCCCCAGGTGCCCGACGACTTCGACTGCTTGACCATGGTGTCGCTGATGGGTAGCCGCAGCACCCGCATCGAGCTTGGCACCGCGGTGGTTCCCCTGCAGGCTCAGCATCCCATTGCCCTTGCGCGCCAGGCGTTGTCGGTGCATGCGGGCACCGGTGGCCGGCTTGCCCTCGGCGTCGGGCCGTCGCATCACTGGATCGTGCGTGACATGCTCGGCATCCCGTACGAGAAGCCGGCCGCCTACACCCGGGACTACCTCGAGGTGCTCAATACGGCGCTGGCCGGTCCGGGTCCGGTGGACGTCGAGAACGACACCTTCACGGTGCACAACCCGACCGCGCTGGGCGCCGAGCCGCGGCTGCCCGTTCTGGTTGCGGCCCTGGGCCCGGTAATGCTGCAGATCGCCGGCGAGTTCGCCGACGGCACCGTGCTGTGGATGGCCGACGAGCGTGCGATCGGCGACCACATCGCACCGCGCATCAATAAGGCGGCCGAGAACGCCGGCCGGCCCGCGCCGCGAGTGGTGGCCGGCATCCCGGTGTGCCTGTGCGAGAACTCTCGGATCGACGAGGCCAAGGAGCGGGCCAACCGCATCCTGGCCGAGGCGGAGACGTCGCCCAACTATCAGAAGCTGCTCGACCGCGGGGATGCCCGCAATGTCGGGGACCTTTGTGCCGCCGGTGATGAAGAGGCAATTCTGGCCCGCTTCAAGCAGTTCGCCGATGCCGGGGTCACCGATCTGTCGGTGCGGTTGCTGCCGATCGGGGAGACCCGTGACGAGCTGATCGCGTCGAAGTACCGGACCCGCGAGGTCATCGCCGAGCTTGCAAAAGCCGTGCGGTGAGCGCTTGCACTCAGACCCGATGACGCAGAACGGCGGTCCTCTCGCCGGGATCAAGGTGTTGGAGGTCGGCACCATGCTCGCGGGCCCGTACGCGACCATGATGCTGGCCGATCTCGGTGCCGAGGTCACCAAAATCGAGCCACCGACCGGGGATATCTCCCGGCAGGTGTCCGACAGCTATTTCGCCAGCCTCAACCGCGGCAAGCGCAGCGTCTGCCTGGAGCTGGGAACTGAGGACGGGCAGCGTCGCCTCGGTGAGCTGGTGGCCGAATCCCATGCGCTGCTGGTGAATCTGAAGCCGTCGGCCATCCATAAGCTCGGTCTGACATATGACGCGTTGCGCAAGCACAACGACAAGATTGTGTGCGTGGCGCTGACGGGCTTCGGGCTTTACGGTGGTGACGACCCGGCGTTCGACTACGTGGTTCAGGCCGCGACCGGCATCGCCGCTTTGACCGGTGATCCGGCCGGTCCGCCGACGTTGCCCGGCTACTCCTCGGCGGACAATTCCACCGGATTGACTGCGGCACTGGGTCTGCTGGCGCAAATCGTGTCAGGCCGCGGTGGCCAGGTGGATGTCTGTCTGCGCGATGTGATGCTGTCGCAACTGAACTACCACGCCTCGGCGTATCTCAACAGCGGCGTGGTGCCGCAGCGGCATCCCTATGGTGCGCATTCGTTTTACGTTCCTGCGCAACTCTTCTCGACGGCCGATGGCTATCTGGCGCTGTTCATCACGCACGACGGGTTCTGGAAGTCTTTCGCCAAAGAGGCGGGCCTGACGGGCTTCGAGACGATGGCCGAACGCTCGGCGCGTCGTGACGATGTCCTCGCCACCGTGTCGCAGGCGCTGGCCGGCGACACCGCGTTGAACTGGGAAGCCCGACTCAAGCCGTTGGGTATTCCGGCCGCTGCGGTGCGCACACTGCCCGAGGCCCTGGAAGCCCTGCCGGAGATCGTCGTCGCGGCGGGCGATTACCGCCTGGTCGGCAGCAGCATCAAGGTGGACGGCTATCAGCCCGACTACCGTCGCCCGCCGGTTCTCGGCGAGCACAGCTGAAGCCGTCGCTTGAACCGGCTGCGACAACGCCGACGGCCGTTGCGCTGCAAGCCGATTCCGGCGTTTCGGAACGGCGACTACTTCCGCGAAGCCTGCGCGATCGCCTCCAGCAAGCCTGTTGCCGCGACAGTGGAACCGAACGCGTTGAGGTGTAACCGGTCAGCCGCATATCCGTCGTACAACGCGAAAAACTCCTGATTGCCGGAGCGGCCGGAGACCCTTGTGCCGTCAGGTCTGGTGGACTCGACCGCGGCGAGATCGAAGAGATTGCGGTCGCGGTACTCGTGGCGGATCAGTTCGTTGAGCCGCTCCCGGGCTGCATTGTCTGGCCGCCCGAATTGGTCCGGTCGCCCCAGCACCGTCTTCACCATTGTTTTGAGTTTCGAGAGCAGGTCAGGGTCGGTGGTCAGCGGCACTGTCACATGGATGAACGTGACGTTGGGAAAGTCTCGCTCCAGGGCGGCCATCGTGTCGCGGTATCGAGCGAATATGGCGTCCACGTCCGCGCTCGATGTGATGTCGATCGAGCAGAACTTCATGATGGCGACGTCGACCTCCCCGCCGATGCCGGCTCGCATCGTATGGTCGAAGTCCTCGATCTTGAGGAACGGCTTGGTGTTTGCGCCGATGTATTTGTGAACGATGAACCCGCTGTCGGCACCCGCCTCCGCGAGTCCCTGCTCGATGGGAGGAGCTGAGACGTTGTGTTCGGCGTAGATTCCGGGGACTGCGTTCAGCATGTTCATTCCCACGGACTGATGGCCGAAGAACACCCTTGTGCGGGCGACCGTGATCAAGTCCGTCGTCGTGATCGCCGACGCCACGGTGTTCGTTGTCGGCGCCGAAATGTCGTTCTTCCAGTAGTGGTCAGCCATTACGACAGCCACGGCCAGCACCGCGATGAGTGCGACCGCCGCGACGATGACGGTGAGGCGGCGGCGGGCGCTCCGACGGGTCTGGATCACCATGCTCGGCCACCTCTTCGTCGCGAGTGCTTTGGGGTCAGGACCGCGTGATCCAGAGCCTACCCGGATAGGACGAGTTTGCAGAGCTTCGATTTGGCAAGGGTGGAACGTATGGATCCCGCACTATGACGGTTGACTGCGACCGAGCGGGTGAATTTCCCAGAGTTCGCCGGAATCACCTATCTGGCGACAGGCCGGATAGGGCTAGCAGTCGTAGTCGCAGACCAGCGGGCCGTCGGGGGTGGCCTGGCAGGTCAGCACGTAGCCCTCTTCGACCTCGTCGTCATCGAGGGCGTCGTTGACGCGCATGGTCGCGGTGCCCTCGCTGAGCTGGGCCATGCAGGTGCCGCAGTTGCCGGCCTCGCACGAGAACGGCGGGGTCAGCCCGGCACGGCGGGCGATCTCGAGGATGGTCTCGTCGGTGCGCAGGGGTGTCGACACCCGCTTACCGTCGAGCAGGATTGTCACGGTGGCCTGGTCCTCGGCGGTAGCCGTCAGGGTTTCCGTGGTGTCGCTGGACGCCGGTAGTGCCATGAACTCAAACCTCTCCACAAAGCGGTACGTATATTCTACCCCAATGAGAATATAATTCTCACACTGCGATAGCATCTTTCCGAAAGTCTGGCACGGCGGAGGCCTGCGTGCCGAACCGTGCCCCGTACTTCGGCGAGGAGGACCGATGCCAGATCCGGTCGTACTCGCGTTCGAAGACCGCGACTACCGGCGATCGGAACTCGACGCATACGTCGGTGGTCTCACCGAAGCGCTGCGCAGCCGCGGGGTCGTCCCTGGCGACAGGGTCGCACTGATGAGTTCCAACCGTCCCGAGTTCGTGATGGCGCTGTACGCGATCTGGCGCGCGGGGGCGGCCGTCGTCCTCATCAGTTCGTCGTGGAAGCGCGCCGAAGTCGCTCACGCGCTGGAACTGACCGAGCCGCGTCATGGCGTTGGTGATCAACCGCTGCTGGGTGAATTCCTGCCGTTGCTCAGCCTGGACGCCCCGATCACCCCTGTTCGGGATGCAGACGTGCCGGAGCCGCGCCCCGACTCCGACGCGGTCTTCGTGTTCAGTTCCGGCACCACCGGCATGCCGAAAGCGGTCCGCCACACCCATGCTTCGTTCGCCGCCGCCATGGTGCACTGGCGTTCTGCGCTGGAGCTGGGGCCGACGGACCGCATGCAGATCGTCACGCCGCCGTCGCACATCCTCGGGCTGCTCAACATCGCCACCGCCCTCGACGCGGGCTGCTGGTTGCGGCTGCACCGTCGGTTCGACATCGACGCCCTGCTCTCGCACATCGAAAAGGACCGCATCACCGTCGAGATGGCGGTCGCCCCGATCGCGCTGGCCATCGCCGCGCACCCTGGCCTCGAAGACCACGACCTGTCGTCGCTGCGCTACATCATGTGGTGCGCGACGCCGGTGACCGAGTCGGTGGCCCGTGAGATCACCCGACGAACCGGCGTCAAATGGGTCACCGCCTACGGTGCCAGCGAACTGCCGGTGTTGGCGTGCAACCGACTCGACGGCACCCACCTCGACACTGTCGGTCGCGAACTGCCCGGCGTGCGGTTGCGCATCTCCTCCCCGGACACCGGCGTGGCGCTGCCGGCTGGCGAAGTGGGCGAGATTGTCGCGCAATCGGATTCGGCGATGGCCGGCTATCTACCGGACACCGAAACCGCCGGCGCGTTCCTCGGGCCCGCCGATGACCGCTGGTACCGCACGGGCGACATCGGCTACATCGACTCCGACGGTTGGCTGCACATCACCGACCGGCTCAAGGAGATGATCAAGGTGCGCGGCTTCCAGGTCGCGCCTGCCGAGGTCGAGGCCGTACTGCACGAACATCCGGCAGTGGCCGACTGCGCGGTCTTCGGCATCCCCGACGATGCCGACGGCGAAGCCGTCATCGCCGCCGTGCGCCTCACCGACGCGGTGCACGACGACGAACTCATCGCCTTCGTGGGCGATCGGCTGGCGTCCTACAAGCGCCCCCGCCGCGTGGTTGTCGTGCCCGAAATTCCCCGCTTGCCCTCGGGCAAGGTGTTACGCCGCACGCTGAAGGAGTGTTATGGACGTACGTCTCACCAGTGAGCAACAGCAACTGCGGGATGCCGCAGCGAAGCTGGCTGACGATCTGGGCCCGGGTTCAGTCGCCGAACTCGATGACCAATCACGGATTGCCCGGCTGGACAAACAACTTGCGGCCACCGGCTGGCGCTCGTTGCGTTCCGACGAGGCCACCGGTGTCGAGGTCGCGATCGTGGCCGAGGAGTTGGGCCGGGGTCTGGTGGACGCCCCGTTCCTCGGGCCGGTGCTCGCCGACGATCTCTCCCGTCATCTCACCGGGGGGCCGGAAGCCGACGCCACTATCGTGGTGGGGGACGCGGCGTTCGATGCCCGCGGTTACGGACGGGCCGTCGTGCTCGACGGCACCGCGGTGCGCGGCGTCGAGCTCACCGGGCTGCAAGACGGTGCAGACTTGACCCGTAGCCGGGCGGTGATCGGCAGCGGCACAGACGATCTCGGTGCGGTCACCGATGAGGCCGCCGCCCGCTGGCAGGCACTGGCGCTGACCATCACCACCGCCGATCTGGTCGGGGTGTCCCGCGGCACGCTCAATCTCGCGGTCGAGTACGCCAAGATCCGCGAACAGTACGGCCACACGATTGGTTCCTACCAGGCTGTCGCGCATCTGCTCGCCGAGGCCCAGACCCTGGTGGAGGGATCTGAGAGCATCCTGCGCCACGCGGCCTGGGCGGTCGACGAACTCGACCCGGCCGAGGCGATCCGTGCCGCGCAGGTGGCGAAGGTGTACTGCGCGCGCGCTGCTCGCACCGTCTGCGAGACCTCGATCCAGGTGCACGGCGGGATCGGCAATACCTGGGAATGCCTCGCGCACATCTACCTGCGCCGGGCGCTGACATCGACCGAATTGTGGCCCGTCAAGTTGGAGGAGATCGATCTTGGACTTTCGTGATTCGGCCGAGGAGGCCGCATTCCGGCAGCGGCTGCGCGACTGGCTCTCGGTGCACGCCAAGGAATTTCCGACGTCCGGCGACGAGTACTGGGCCAAGGCCGGTGACTGGCACCGCGCGCTTTACGAAGCCGGGTTCTTCGGCCTGTCGTGGCCCAAGGAGTACGGCGGCCAGGAGTTGGCCCCGGTCTACGACGTCATCCTCGACGAGGAGCTCGCCCGGGCCGGCGCCCCGCCGCGGCCCAGCCTCGGCTACCTGGTGGTCGGGTTGGGGCACCACGGCAGCAAGGAGATCCAGCAGCGGTTCCTGCCCGGCATGATCAACGGCACCGAGCGCTGGTGCCAGGGTTTCTCAGAACCGGGTGCCGGGTCAGACCTGGCGTCGCTGACCACGACCGCCGTCCGGGACGGGGACAACTGGATCATCAACGGCCACAAGATCTGGACCAGCTACTCCGACATCGCCGACTGGTGTCTGGTGCTGGCACGCACCGATCAGGAAGCCAAGCGGCACAAGGGCATCTCGGCGTTCATCTGCTCGATGCACCAGCCGGGAATCGAGCAGCGACCGCTGAAGATGATCAGCGGCATCACCAAGGAATTCGGTCAGGTGAGCTTCGACAACGCCGTCGTTCCTGCCGAGAACATGGTCGGCGGACCCGGCGAGGGCTGGCCGTTGGCGATGACGGTGGTCGGCCACGAACGCGAACCTTCCACGCTGGGCTTCGCGGCCCGGTACGGAAAACTGGTGCGCCAGATGGCCAAGAAGGTCGACAAGCCGTCAGAAGATCTCGCCTGGGCGGCGGTTGAGGTGGAGATGCTGACCCACCACGTGCGCCGACGCCTGTCCGAGCAACTCGACGGCATCACGCACAACTCGAACGGATCGATCGACAAGCTGCTGATGACCTGGGTCGACCAGTCCGTCGGGCACGCTGCCCTCGACGTCGCCGGCACCACCGATCCCGAACTGCTCAGCGCCTACATGTACAGCCGGTCGCAGAGTGTGATGGGCGGTACGTCGCAGATTCAGAAGAACATCATCGCGTCACGAATTCTTGGACTGGGAGTGTAACGACATGTACGGCATGCCAAACGAAATCGATGTCCAGGCTGACGGGCCGCTGCGCATCATCACGCTCAACCGCCCCGATGCGCTCAATGCCGTGAACGATCCGCTGCACTGCGGGCTGGCCCGGCTTTGGGATGAACTCAGCGAGGACCAAGGCGCCCGGGCTGCAGTGCTGACCGGCGCGGGCCGGGCGTTCTCGGCCGGTGGCGACTTCAACTACCTCGATGAGATCCGTCGCGATGATGCATTGCGGGCCAAGACCATCAAGCACGGCCGTGATCTGGTCCTGGGAATGATCCGGTGCCGCATCCCGCTGATCGCCGCAGTCAACGGGCCGGCAGTTGGACTGGGCTGCAGCCTGGCTGCTTTGTCGGACATCGTCTACATGGCGCCGACCGCGCACTTTGCGGACCCGCATGTGTCGGTCGGGCTGGTGGCCGCCGACGGCGGTCCGCTGGTGTGGCCTATGCAGATCAGCTTCCTGCAGGCCAAGGAATTCGCGCTGACCGGCCAGCGTATTTCGGCGCAGCGGGCACTGGAACTCGGGCTGGCCAACCACGTCGTCGAAGATCCGGTGGCCGAGGCGATCGCGTGCGCAAAGGGCATCCTGAAGCAGCCGCAGCAGGCCGTAGAGGCCACCAAGCGGTTGATGAACATTCAGCTGGAACGCTCGGTCCAGCACTCGCTGGACTATGCGAACCTGTCCGAGTTCGTGTCCTTCGGGACGGCCGACTTCAACAAGATTGTCGACGGTCTGATCGCCAAAAAGTAAGGGATTTGCGGTGTCTCGTCGGCGCAACCGCCGGTGAGATGCAGCAGATCGCGGGAGCTACTGTGACCGATTCCATTGTTCAACTGCTCGGCGCCGCGCGCGGCGGCTCCGTGCGCGCCGCCGGCCGACTGCTGTCTTTAGTCGAAAGCGGTCGCCGCGCCGAGGTGCTCGCCGCCCTCGACGCTGATCCCGGCGCCGGGCTTACTCCGCCGGCTGTCATCGGTATTACCGGCCCGCCCGGAGCCGGCAAGTCGACCACGGTGGCGGTGCTCGTCGGCGCCTACCGCAGCCGCGACGCGCGCGTCGCCGTGCTTGCCGTCGATCCGTCCTCGCCCTACAGCGGTGGCGCGCTGCTCGGCGATCGCATCCGAATGGCCGCCCACATCAACGATCCCGACGTGCTGATCCGGTCGGTCGCTGCGCGTGGACACCTCGGCGGCCTGGCCGCGGCGGTGCCGGCGGCGATCCGCTTGGTGGGTGCGCTGGGCTATGACGTTGTGATCGTCGAGACCGTCGGTGTGGGGCAGTCCGAGATCGAGATCGGCGCGGTCGCCGACCCGACCATCGTGATCCTCAATCCGGGTGCCGGCGACGCGATCCAGGCTGCCAAGGCAGGTCTGCTGGAAGTGGCCGACCTGGTGGTGGTCAACAAGGCAGACCGCGACGGCGCCGACCAGACGGTGCGTGACCTGCACGCCGAAACGCCCGCACCGATACTGAAACTCATTGCCGCACAAGGAGAGGGTGTCGACGAGTTGGTGGAGGCCATCGCCGCCCACCGCCGTGCCGACACGCCCGAGCGGCGCACCGCGCGGGCCCGCGCGCAAATCCTGTCGTTGGCGCAGAGCCGGCTGCACAGTCATCCCGATCTGGATCGACTGGCCGCGGCGGTGGCCGACGGCGACAGCGATCCGTACAGTGCGGCCGCGAAACTGTTGAGTCAATAGCGGTAAGTGGTTGGCGTTCAGCGGGATTCACTGAGCGAAACGCACCAGAGATTCCTGTGCGTAAGAGGCAACCAATAATCCGTCCGCGGTGAGGACATCGCCACGGCCGAACGCGCGGCTGTGGGCCAGGATGGGACTGTGCTGGCGCAGCAGCAGCCAGCTGTCGGTCACGAACGGGCGGTGAAACCACACGGTGTGCGATGTCACCGCCGACGCAAATGCACTCTGGGCACCACGCTGGGTGGCATCGGGGATCGGTCGCAGCGCGGTGCCGATCAGGGTGAGGTCGGTGGCGTACGCGGCCAGGGCCGGCGCCCGGTCGGGGGATACCTCGGGCGTACGCATCCACATCTCGTATTCGGGAGCCGCGACGCCGTCGTCGTCGAGTTCGGTCTCGGCCCGGATCTCCCACGGGATCATGCCGATGCTGCGCCGGAATTGCGGTCCTGGCACGGCAGGCACGTCGTCGACGGTCTGTCGATCGGGGCCGTCCTCGCCGGCGTGCATCGCCACCGTCGCGGTCGCGATGACGCCCGTGGACTGGGTGGCTGAGATGGTCAGCGTCGCGAAGGTGCGGCCGTCGTGCTGGCGTTGCGCGTCGTAACGGAGTTCCTCGTCGGCGCGGCCTTCCTTGGCGAACAGGCAGTGCAGCGACTTGACGGCCTTATCCGGGCAGGTCAGGCGGGCCACCGTCAGGAATTGAGCCAGAATCTGGCCACCGAAGACGCGGTGGTACTGAAGCTGCTGATTGCGTCCCATGAACGTGCCGGCGGAGTCTGCGGGATGCAGTTCCAGGCAGTCGAGCAGATCGAACCAGAGGTCTGTCATGCGCAGCCTGTAAGTACTGTTCTGGTGTGGCGAGAACGCGGTTCTTTGCTAGCTGGCCGCGAATCCCCGGGAGCAAAAGCTCCACACTTCGTCGGCTGTGATCGGGTGCACAGCGTCGTCTTGATCGGGCGCACTCGACTGTGCGGTGAACATCACGGTCTGCATGGTCATCGCCGCCATCCGCTTGGGATTGACGTCGGCGCGCAGCTTCCCGGCGGCACTCGCGTCGTCCATGAGTTCGGTGAACAACGCGATCAGCGGAGCGTGGGCGACGCGCACTTCGGTGGGATGCGAGATGAGCAGCTGCGGCGCGAAGTCGGTGAACAACGGGCGCTTGGCCGTCGGATCTGGCCGGGAAAGCTCGAACAGCAACTCAATTGCGACCTTTAGTTGCGTAAGCGGGTCGGATTGACCGCTGGTCGCGGCGCGGATCTGATCGGCCGCCCGGCTCAGTGCATCCTCGAACAGTGCCAGCAGGAGCTCATGCTTACCGTCGAACTGAAGATAAAAACTGCGAAGCGACTGCCGCGAACGGTCGACGACTTCCTGGACCGTGAAGTCGGTGCTGCCCTTCTCCGTGATGATCGCCTGGGCGGCGTCGAGGAAGCGCTGAACCCGCTGCGCGGCCCGCAGCTTGGCGGTCTTGATGGACCGCTCGACCGCCCGTTGCTTCCAGGCGGGTTCTTCGCTGGGGCTGCTCATCGGCCGCTCGATCTACGACCGAAGCAGGCCTGGCAGGGAAAAGACATGCGAGAACTGTACCGGAGATCAGACCTGCATTGGGCGTCCACGCCGCCTCCTATGGCTACTTTTCGAGATCAATACTAGCCTCTACCGAGAATGATATTCTCCTGATTGGCCAATCGGGTGCATTCGAACGTCGTTTTCGTTCAGAAGAGGTGACCAAATGCTGCTGGAGCTCGACTCCGATCAACGTCTGTGGCGCGACACCGTGCGGGACATGGCGGCCAAGGAGTGCCCGTCGTCGTTCGTGCGCAGTATTGCCGAGGACAGCTCAGTCGACGCCGAGCCGCTCTGGCGTAAGTACGTCGATCAGGGCTTCACGGAACTGACCGACTCGTCTGAGGTTGTCGAGCTGGGCATCCTCATCGAGGAGCTCGGGCGCGCGACGGATCCCACTCCCTTTCTGGCGACGCTGACGCAGTTCACCCCCTTGGTGCCCGGACATGCCGATCCGGCGCTGTCTGGTGCCGCGGTCTACGACGGTGTGACCGCATCGCGGGTCGGCGATGGCTGGGTGCTCGACGGCACCGCCCGCCACGTGCTCGACGGCGACCGTGCCCAACGGTTCGCCGTGGTGACCCCCGCCGGGGTGTTCGTCGTTGGCGCCGAACGGGTTTCGGCCCGGCGGGTAGAGGTCTTCGACCCGGTGCTGCACGTCGCCGAGGTCACCTTCGACCGCGTCGAGGTGGGGCACGACGAACGCGTCACCGGAGTCGATGTCGCGGGCGCCCGCGACATCGCACTGACCGGTATGGCCCTGACCATGGTCGGCGCGTGTCAGCGCATTCTGGATCTGGTTCTCGAGCACGTTAAGGAACGCCAGCAGTTCGGCGTGCCGATCGGCTCCTTCCAGGCGGTGCAGCACAAAGCGGCCGACATGCACGTCGCCATCGAGCGCGCGCGGGCGCTGTCATACTTCGCCGCCCTGACCATCGCCTCCGACGACCCCCGCCGGCGGCTGGCGTCGGCCATGGCCAAGGCGTCGGCCGGAGAGTGCCAGTCGATGGTCTTCAAGCATGGCGTTCAGCTGTTCGGCGCCATGGGCTTCACGTGGGAGAACGACGTGCAGTTCGCATTGAAGCGGGCCAAGGCCGGCGAGCTCATGCTCGGCGGCACCGCTGAGCATCGCGCGTTCATCACCGCGATGACCCTGGCTCAAAACGAAGGCCAGGGAAGCTAGTGCAACTGACGTTCGACGCCGACGTCGAAGCGTTCCGCGACGAGTTCATCGCGTTCCTCGACGAGCACCTGCCCGACGAGGCAACCGCGACCGAACGGTCGCGCTCGACGGCCGATGTGCCGGAGTGGGCGCGTAAGTGGCAGCGCACCATGTTCGACCACGGCTGGCTGCTGCCCGGGAACCCGCCGGAGTTCGGTGGCCGCAACGCGAGCATCCTGCAGCAGTATGTGCACCGCGACGAACTGTCGAAGCGACGCATCTACCAGAGCTACAACCCGCAGGGCGTCGGCATCATCGCGGCCTCGTTGCTGTCGTTCGGCACCGACGAGCAGAAGCAGCGCTGGGCGGTGCCAATCCTGCGCGCGGAAATCACTGCTGCACTGGGGATGAGCGAGCCCGGAGCCGGTTCGGATCTGGCGTCACTGCGGACCTCGGCGGTGCGCGAGGGCGACCATTTCGTTCTCAACGGCCAGAAGGTGTGTACCTCAGGCGCGCACCACGCCGACGTCATCCTGACCTTT